>NZ_RWIL01000127.1:0-109226 GCF_009764635.1 Pseudomonas sp. PB103
GAACCACCGCTATCGCTGGCAAGCCAGCTCCCACATTTTTTGCAGCGGCTTTGAGGTTACTGTTCGGCCTTCAGGCGATCGCGGAAGGCTTTTGGTGAGATCCCGACCCTGCGGCGGAACAGCCGTGTGAAGTTGGTCGGATCGGAAAAACCGAGCAGTTCCGACATCTCGTAAATGGTCATGCTGGTGTACGTCAGCAGGCGCTTGGCTTCCAGCAACTGGCGTTCGTGCATGATCTGCAACGCCGGTTGCCCCGCCAGTTCACGGCACGTGCCGTTGAGGTGCGACACCGAAATTCCCAGTCGATGCGCCAGGTCTTCGACCTTCACGTGCTGGCGATAAGTCTCCTCCACCAGTTGAATGAAACCGTTGAGGTACTCGCGCTGACGCTGCGGCCGCTGGCTGGCGTTATGCCGAACAATCGCCTGGCGACTGACCCAGACCATGATCACGCTGACCAGCGCATGCATGAGCATTTCCCGCGCCGGTTGATGACCGTTGTATTCGGCCTGCAACGCACAAAACAGACTGTTCAGGTATTCGCCGTCCGCGCCTGCCGGGTAACTTTCGGTTTCGGCAAGTGCGTGTACCGCGTCGCCCAGTTGCGCCTGCAAATGGTTGATCAGCGGTGTGGCGAGGGTGACGATGAATCCTTCAACGTCCTCGGAAAAACGAAAGCCGTGCACCGACAGCGGTGGCAGGACTTGAATGGCGGGTGTCTTGAGCTGCGTGCGTTGCCCTTCGATTTCAAGCTCTGCCTGACCTTTGAAAACGAAGAGTAATTGGCACAAATCGGCGTGGCGGTGGGGTTTGATTTCCCATTGATGTTCGCGGCTGCGGGAGGAAATGGTTTCACAGTGCAGCAAGTCAGGGGTGGGCCAGTCCAGGCTTTCACCGTAGAGCTTGAACACCGGAATCGAAGGCAGGTCAGGCTTGTTCATCACTTCAATCCAGGCCTCGGGGTTTGCGGGCGATAATCGCACCGATTGGCAGAATGTACAGGTATCGGCTCAGTTTTCACCTTCAATTGACAGACCCGCAAGGGAAAAATGCAAGCACTCGATCCATAAAAATCATTCAGCGGCGATTGTCGCGTGAAGCTTGCGAGTTATAAAAACAATGAAAACGCTGAAAACCCAAGTCGCCATCATCGGCGCCGGTCCGTCCGGTTTGCTCCTCGGTCAGTTGCTGCACAACGCCGGCATCGACACTCTCATTGTCGAACGTCAGGCCCCCGACTATGTGCTCGGGCGTATCCGCGCCGGCGTGCTTGAACAAGGCATGGTAGAGCTGTTGCGTCAGGCTGGGGTGAGTCAGCGGATGGACGCTGAAGGTCTGGTTCACCACGGTTTCGACCTGGCCCTCAATGGGCAACAAGTACACATCGATTTGCATGCGCTGACCGGCGGCAAGAGCGTGATGATCTACGGCCAGACCGAAGTCACCCGCGACCTGATGGCCGCTCGTCGGGAGGCCGGTGCGCCGACTGTTTATCAAGCAAGCAATGTCGTTCCCCACGGCATGAAAAGCGACGAAGCTTTTGTCACCTTCGAAAAGGACGGCGAAACCTGGCGCGTCGATTGCGACTACATCGCCGGTTGCGACGGTTTCCACGGGGTCGCGCGGCAGTCGATTCCTGCTGAATGCTTGAAGGTGTTCGAACGGGTTTATCCGTTCGGCTGGCTGGGCATTCTTGCCGACACGCCGCCGGTGCATGAGGAACTGGTCTACGCCCGCCACGAGCGCGGGTTTGCCTTGTGCAGCATGCGGTCGGCAACGCGCACCCGCTATTACCTGCAAGTGCCGGCGGAGGAAAACGTCGATGACTGGAGCGATCAACGCTTCTGGGATGAGTTGAAACGTCGTTTGCCTGAGTCGCTGGCCGAGCAACTGGTCACCGGCCCGTCCATCGAAAAAAGCATCGCGCCGCTGCGCAGTTTTGTCGTCGAGCCAATGCAGTACGGGCGGATGTTCCTCGTCGGTGACGCGGCGCACATCGTGCCGCCGACTGGCGCCAAAGGCCTTAATCTGGCGGCAAGCGACGTCAGCACCTTGTTCAATATCCTGCTGAAGGTTTACCGCGACGGTCGCACCGAGCTGTTGGATAAATACTCGGAGATCTGCCTGCGCCGCGTGTGGAAAGCCGAACGGTTTTCCTGGTGGATGACCTCGATGCTGCACCGCTTCGACGATCACGATGCGTTCAGCCAGCGCATCAGTGCCTCGGAACTGGACTACTTTGTCAGTTCAGAAGCGGGCCGAAAAACCATTGCAGAAAATTACGTCGGACTTCCTTATGAGGCTATCGAATAGCCTGCTACCGACTTACACTGGCGAGCATCCCCGCTCGCCTGACGATCTGCGGGACTCTCACTGCCCGCAGGTTTTGCCCGTGACCAATCTCAATCACCCCGAAACGCCCAAACCGGCCATTCGCAGCGTGCTGGTCGCGCTGATGATGGCGATCTTTCTTGGTGCACTCGATCAGACCATCGTCGCCGTGTCGATGCCGGCCATTTCTGCTCAGTTCAAGGACGTCAGCCTGCTGGCCTGGGTGATTTCCGGGTACATGGTGGCGATGACCGTGGCCGTGCCGATCTACGGCAAGCTCGGCGATTTGTACGGGCGACGCAAACTGATGCTGTTCGGCATGGGCCTGTTCACCCTCGCCTCGCTGTTTTGCGGCATGGCGCAGAGCATGGAGCAACTGGTGCTGGCTCGGATCCTTCAGGGCATCGGCGCCGGCGGGATGATTTCGGTGAGTCAGGCGATCATCGGCGACATCGTGCCGCCGCGTGAACGCGGGCGCTATCAGGGTTACTTCAGCAGCATGTACGCGGTGGCTAGCGTCGCCGGGCCGGTGCTCGGTGGTTACATGACCGAATACCTGTCGTGGCGCTGGGTGTTTCTGATCAACCTGCCGCTGGGCCTCGGCGCTTACTGGGTGGCACGGCGCAACTTGCGCGGCCTGCCGATTCCGCAGCGCAAACCGGTCATCGATTATCTCGGCACACTGCTGATGATCATTGGCCTGACGGCGCTGCTGCTGGGCATTACTCAGGTCGGTCAGGGTCATTCGTGGCGCAGCGGCGAAGTGCTTGGCTTGTTCGCGTGTGCGGTGGTGGTTTTGGCGGTATTTGTCTGGCACGAACGCCGTGCGCGTGAACCGTTGCTACCGATGCACCTGTTCGCCAACCGCAATGCCTTGCTGTGCTGGTGCACGATTTTCTTCACCAGTTTCCAGGCGATTTCGTTGATCGTATTGATGCCGTTGCGCTTTCAGACCGTCACCGGTGCCGGCGCCGACAGCGCGGCGTTGCACTTGCTGCCGCTGGCGATGGGCCTGCCGATCGGTGCCTATTTCGCCGGGCGTCGCACGTCGATCACCGGGCGCTACAAACCGCAGATTCTGACCGGCGCGCTGCTGATGCCGATCTCGATTCTCGGCATGGCATTCAGTCCACCCGAGGCGACTTTCATCAGCGGCTTGTTCATGTTGCTCTGCGGCATTTCCAGCGGCATGCAGTTCCCGACCTCGCTGGTCGGCACGCAGAACTCGGTGGAGCAGCGCGACATCGGCGTGGCCACCAGCACCACCAACCTGTTCCGTTCACTGGGCGGCGCGGTGGGTGTGGCGTTGATGTCGGCGCTGCTGCTGGCGCTGTTGCAGGATTCAAGTTTCGCCCATTTGGCGAGCAGTTCGCTGATGAGCGAGGGGCATTCGGGCAACGTCTTGCTTGATGGTTTGAACGCAGCACCGGGGGATGCACAAAATGCCTTGCGCGCCGAGTTGCTGGTGACATTCCGCCATTTGCTGTGGGTGAGTGCGGCGGTGTCTTTGCTCGGGCTCGCGGCGGCGATTGCGATGCCCAATAGCCTGCTGCGCGGGCGCGAGCACGGCGCCAAATAAAACAGCAAAAGATCGCAGCCTGCGGCAGCTCCTACAGGGGAATAATCATGTAGGAGCTGCCGCAGGCTGCGATCTTTTGATCTTCAAGGGCTGTAGTAACCCACCGCCACCAGAAAATGCCCAGCCTTCTTCAGGTAGGCATGTTTATCCTCGACCTTGCCGGTGACCGGGTTCTTCCAGCGATACTCATACTCGCCGTCATCCTGCTTGCCGATCAGCGCCAGAATCGGCTCGCCGACCGGTTTGCCCTCCGGATCCTTGACCTTGCCGAAGTCGGTATTGACCAGCCGCAAATTGGTGCCATGCGCGACATAGCGCTGGGTGTTCAGGTCGACCACGAACACGTACAGATCATCCTGCAAATACCCGCCCTTGAGCGAATTGATCGCCGTCAGCGTGCCCTTCTCATCCTTGCTCAGATCGGTCGCGGCTTTGTCCAGCAGGGCTTTGGCCTGCTCGGCCGAGGCGCGCGGCAGGTAATAGCCGACCGCCAGAATCCGCTGCCCGATGCGTTGGTAGAACACATGCTTGCGCTCGACCTTGCCATCTGCCTGGTTCTGCCAGCGGTATTCGGCTTGCTGAATGCCATTGCCTTCCGGCACCCGCAACGCCTCCTTGAAGGCCTTTTGCAGATCTGGCCCGAGCACTTCACTGACGTCACGGCCGATCAGCGCTGAAGACGGCCCGCCGCTGGCAAGCATCACGCCTTTGGTATCGACCACGAATACATAGCGATCCTTGTCGACGAACTCGCCTTGGCGGCTGAACGCGGCGAAGGCCTTGTCGCCGTTGTCGTGGTAATAGGCCAGCGCTTTTTCCAGCAAGGCGATGGCGGCCTGGCTGTCATCTTTTGCGGCGGTCGCGGCGCTGGCCTGGCCGAATCCGGCCAATAACAGCAAACAGAGCCAGGCGAATTTATGCACAAACCCCATGACGCATCCCTCGTTCCTGTTGGTGTTTCAAGAGCGTAGACGGGTTGGCGTTAGACGGAGGTTGAAGATGAATCGAGAGATTGCCGCATCTTCCTGTGACAAAGGAGATTTCTGTGGTGAGGGGATTCATCCCCGATGGGTTGCGAAGCAGCCCCAAAAACTGAGCAATCGGTATTGCTGGAGAAATGCAGGGGAGCGCTCCGCACTCCATCGGGGATGAATCCCCTCACCACAAAGGCTCCCCGCATTAAGTGATCTGAGTTATGGCCGGGAATTTATTTGCTGCTGCAAGTTCTGGATCTGCGCCTGCAGTGTGTTGATGTTGCGCGTCATCTGCCCACGGAACGCGTCGAACTCAGCCGTATTGCCGCCACCCTGCGGGGCTGCCGGGCGGTTGTCCTGTTCGCTTTTGAGGACGACGATTTCCTGTTCCAGACGATCAATCGCCGCGCTCGGATTGCCCTGTTTCTTCAACGCGGCAATATCGGCGCCAAGGCTCTTGAACTGCGCCTCGAAGGACTTCAACTGCGCATCGACCTTGCTGGTGTCGGCCGGGGTGCTTTTCACCGTCGCCAGCTCCGCACTCAAGGCTTTGACCTGTGCCTGCAACTGGGTGTTGGCGTTTTGTTGTTCGGTAGTTTGCGCGGTCATCTGCGCAAGGCGCTTATCGAGATCGCTGGCCTGACCGGCGACGCCCTGCTGCTGTTTGCTCTGATCGAGCAGCTTGCCTTCAAGCTGTTTGATCTGCAGCTTCAGGGCTTCGCTGTCACTGGTGACGTTGCTCTGGCTGGCCACGACCTTGCCGGAAATGTCCTGCAGGCGCCCCGCCGCTTCTTCACTGATGCGCGCAAAGCTTTCCTGGGTCGCGACCAGTTGTTGTTCCATCAGCGAAATCTGCTGGAAACTCCACCAGGCCAAGCCGATGAAGGCAAAGAACAACGCGCCGACCAATGCCCACAGCGGCCCGGTGCTTGCGGCTTTGACCTGGACCACCGGTGGCGTGCGCGAGTGCACGGAGGTGCGCGCAGTGGTCGGAATGTCATCGTCGTCGAAGGTGTCGGCACGCAGGCTCGGGACATCGTCGAAATCGTCGTGGGCATCATTACGCATGGACATTGAGGCAACCTTTGTGAAACGCGGTGATGGCTAAATGCTGCGAAGTATAACCGCCGCAACCGCAGGGATTGACCCCCAACGGGCGGTGCGGTTCATTGCCGCCGGGCCGAATCGTTTCAACGAATGTCCTGAGCTTTCCACCACGCGCAGAACTCATCCAGCGCCGACCACAGGCTGACTTTCGGATCGTAGTCCAGATAATGCCGGGCGCGACTGATGTCGAGGGTGAAATTTTTCTTCATGACTTGCATGCCCAGCCGCGACAGCGTCGGCTCCGGACGCCCCGGCCAGAGTTTGCAAGCGCCTTCATTCAACGCGGCGACACTGTAGGCCAGCCCGTAGGACCGGTACTGGGTGACCTGTGGGACTTCCATCCTGCGCATCACGTAATTGACCACATCCCACAATGGCACCGGCGCGCCGTTGCTGATGTTGTAAGCCTTGCCCAACGCGGAGCCGGCGGCCAGCAGACTGCTGAGCATGGCTTCGTTGAGGTTTTGCACGCTGGTGAAATCGACCTTGTTCAGGCCATTGCCGATGATCGCCAGCCGGCCCTTGCGCTGCATGTTCAGCAGGCGCGGGAAGATGCTCATGTCGCCGGCGCCGGTGACGAAGCGCGGACGCAAGGCGATGGTTTCCAGACCGAACTCCTGGGCGCCGAAGACTTTTTGCTCAGCCAGGTATTTGGTCGCGGCGTAGTGATGCTTGAAGCGTTTTGGCACTTGTTCTTCGGTCAGGCTCAGGTGGTCGCGGCCATCGAAATAAATCGACGGCGAAGACAGGTGTACCAAACGGCGGACGCGTTGCTTGAGGCAGGCTTCGACGACGTTTTCGGTGACCTGCACGTTGCCCTGATGAAAGTCCTGATAACGGCCCCACAGGCCGACGGCGCCAGCGCAATGCACCACGGCTTCTACGTCGGAGCACAGCTCGCGCACCAGATCAGGATCGGTCAGATCGCCGGGCACAAATTCGGCGCCACGGCGTACCAGATGCTCGACGCTCTCGGCCCGGCGACCGTTGACCCGCACGTCCAGGCCCTGCTCCAGGGCGAAACGCGCAAAGCGCCCGCCAATGAAGCCGCTTGCGCCGGTGACCAGAATTTTCATGCAAAACTCCAACAAAAAAGCAGCTGCGAGCGTCAAGCCTCTAGCTGCAAGTTTAAAACGGTGCGCAGCGCTTGACTTGCCGCTTGCAGCTTGACGCTCGCAGCTGCTTTTAAGCCACCAGCCATTGCGCGGATGAACGCACCAATTGCTCGGTCAGCAACCCCAGCAGCTGACCGCCATTGCGCCAATGATGCCAGTACAACGGCACGTCGATCGGTTTATCTGGCAACAGTTCGCGCAATTCGCCGCGTTGCAACTGCTCGCGCACTTGCAGTTCCGGCACCAGGCCCCAGCCCAGTCCGGCCTCGGTCAGGCGGATAAAACCTTCCGAGGACGGGCACAAATGGTGCTCGAAGCCACCATCGACGCCCAGCGACGCCAGGTAGCGGTGCTGCAGGAAATCGTCCGGGCCGAACACCAGCGCCGGGGTGCGCGGCAGTTGTTCGGCGCGCACGCCATCAGGAAAATGCCGTTCGATGAACGCCGGGCTGGCCAGCGCGCGATAGCGCATCGCACCGAGCAACACGCTGCGCGCGCCGGCCACCGGCCGTTCACTGGCGCACAGGCACGCGGCGACCTCACCGGCACGCATGCGCTTGAGGCCGACGGTCTGGTCTTCGACGATCAGGTCGAGCAGCAAATGCTGCTCGGCGCAGAAATCCCCCACCGCCTGCGCCCACCACGTCGCCAGGCTGTCGGCGTTCAGCGCGATGCGCAGGCGCTCGGGCAGGCCCTCTTCGTCCAATGCCGGCACGAGGGTCTGCAAGTCGCGCTCAAGCAAGCGCACCTGTTGCACATGGTTGAGCAGCCGCCGGCCAATCTCGGTGGGCGACGGCGGTGTGCCGCGCACCAGCACCGGTTGGCCGACCCGCGCTTCAAGCAGTTTGATCCGCTGGGAGATCGCCGACTGCGACAAGCCCAACACCTGCGCGGCCCGTTCGAATCCGGCCTGCTCGACCACGGCGGCCAGAGCGGAAAGCAATTTGTAGTCGAACATCAGTTTTCCTAATGAGCGATCAGCACTATTGGTTTTTCTTATACAGGTTTCGCCCGGAGAATAGCCAGCAAGCACTCTTTACCAAGGACCACTCCAATGGCTGGCGAAATTTCACTCACAACCCTGTTGCGCAGCATGAGCCCGCAACTCAACGCCGGCGAATACGTGTTCTGCACCCTGCGTGACGGCCAGATGCCCAATGGCCTGGAGATCGTCGGCAGCTTCCGCGAACAGGAAGGCCTGACGCTGATTCTCGAACGTTCCCGCGCCGAACAGGCCGGTTTCAGCTTCGACTATGTCGCCGCGTGGATCACCCTCAACGTGCATTCGGCGCTGGAAGCCGTCGGCCTTACCGCCGCATTTGCCACGGCATTGGGCAAGGCCGGGATCAGCTGCAACGTGATTGCCGGTTACTACCACGACCATTTGTTCGTCGGTCAGGCCGACGCCGAACGCGCCATGCAAGCGCTGCGCGATCTCGCAGCCAACGCGGAGTAATGGTTATGTGGCAAAGCTATGTGAACGGCTTGCTGGTGGCGTTGGGGCTGATCATGGCGATCGGTACGCAGAACGCCTTTGTATTGGCGCAAAGCCTGCGCCGTGAACATCACCTGCCGGTGGCGGCATTGTGCGTGGTCTGTGATGCGCTGTTGGTTGCGGCCGGGGTATTCGGCCTGGCGACGGTTCTGGCGCAGAACCCGACATTGCTGGCGATTGCCCGTTGGGGCGGCGCGACGTTTTTGATCTGGTACGGCAGCCAGGCGCTGCGTCGGGCCTGTTCGAAACAGAGCCTGGATCAGGGTGAAAACCAGACAGTGCGTTCGTTGCGTGCGGTAATGCTCAGCGCTTTGGCCGTGACGTTACTCAACCCGCACGTTTATCTGGATACGGTGCTGCTGATCGGTTCTCTCGGTGCGCAGCAATCGGTGCCGGGAGCTTATGTGGTCGGCGCGGCGAGTGCTTCGCTGTTGTGGTTTTTTACCCTTGCGCTAGGCGCGGCATGGCTGGCGCCATGGTTGGCCCGGCCGAGCACCTGGCGGATTCTCGATCTGGTGGTGGCGTTGATGATGTTCACGGTCGCCGGACAACTGATATTGGCGTCGTGATTTATTCCAAACAGCTCTGGAACCTCTATCCCACACAGTTGTTGCGTGGTTAAGCCGCAACCCCGGTGCTATGATCCGAACCCTGCGCCGCAAAGAGTAAAAACTCGCCGGTGCATTTCTGGCCGCCCGTGATCGGCCTTGCGCTCACCGCAACAGACCTGATTAGGAGAATCATCATGGCTTTCGAATTGCCGCCGCTGCCTTACGCACACGATGCCCTGCAGCCGCACATTTCCAAGGAAACCCTGGAATACCACCACGACAAGCACCACAACACCTATGTCGTGAACCTGAACAACCTGGTGCCAGGCACCGAGTTCGAAGGCAAGACCCTGGAAGAAATCGTCAAGACTTCCTCGGGCGGTATCTTCAACAACGCCGCTCAGGTCTGGAACCACACTTTCTACTGGAACTGCCTGGCGCCAAACGCCGGCGGTCAACCTACCGGCGCGCTGGCTGAAGCCATCAACGCTTCGTTCGGTTCGTTCGACAAGTTCAAGGAAGAGTTCAGCAAAACCTCGATCGGCACCTTCGGTTCCGGCTGGGGCTGGCTGGTGAAAAAGGCTGACGGTTCCCTGGCCCTGGCCAGCACCATCGGCGCCGGCAACCCGCTGACCAGCGGCGACACCCCGCTGCTGACCTGCGACGTCTGGGAACACGCTTACTACATCGACTACCGCAACGTTCGTCCGAAGTATGTCGAAGCGTTCTGGAACCTGGTCAACTGGAAGTTCGTTGCTGAGCAGTTCGAAGGCAAAACCTTCACCGCTTAAGCTGCGCGCCAGTCAAAAAACCCGGCTTCGGCCGGGTTTTTTTATGCCTGTGATTCATACGCACGGCCGAAACCTGCGAACACTCAACGCTTTTGACTTCCTGTAGGAGCTGCCGAAGGCTGCGATCTTTGGCGTATTCAGGTACGCCGAAGATCAAAAGATCGCAGCCTTCGGCAGCTCCTAAATTGGGCTCGGTTTTTTCCCACTGCCTTGGCTTGCTGCCGCCGTACAGAGGGCTAACATCAAAACAGCGGAAAAAATGCTGCGAAGCGCTCAAGTTGAGGGTCGAAACTACCGACATAGTACAGATTAGGGCTAATACTCCAGACAGCAGCATTTCGGCCAACGCCACAGGCTAATTATCCTCGGCCTGATTGTCCCTTTGACTGCCAACACGGGATTGCCAATACTCATGGCAACTTGACGCTACCCGCACGGATTAAGGAATAACCCTTTGAAGCTGGAACTCAAGAACAGCTTGTCGGTGAAGTTGCTCCGGGTCGTGCTCCTGTCGGCATTGATCGTCGGCGTAGTCTTGAGCTGCGCGCAGATTGTTTTCGATGCCTACAAAACGCGTCAGGCAGTTGCCGGCGATGCCGAACGCATCCTCGACATGTTCCGCGACCCCTCGACCCAGGCGGTTTACAGCCTTGATCGGGAGATGGGCATGCAGGTGATCGAAGGCCTGTTCCAGGACGACGCCGTGCGCCAGGCCTCCATTGGCCATCCCAACGAAGCCATGCTCGCGCAGAAATCCCGCGAGTTGCAGCATTCCAACAGCCGCTGGCTGACCGACCTGATCCTCGGCCAGGAACGCACCTTCACCACGCAGCTGGTGGGGCGCGGTCCGTACAGCGAGTATTACGGCGACTTGAGCATCACCCTCGACACCGCCACCTATGGCGAAGGGTTTATCGTCAGTTCGGTAATCATTTTCATTTCCGGCGTGTTGCGCGCACTGGCCATGGGCCTGGTGCTGTATCTGGTCTATCACTGGCTGCTGACCAAACCGCTGTCGCGGATCATCGAGCACCTCACCGAGATCAACCCCGACCGCCCCAGCGAACACAAGATTCCGCAGCTCAAGGGTCACGAGAAAAACGAGCTGGGCATCTGGATCAACACCGCCAACCAGTTGCTTGAATCCATCGAACGCAACACCCATCTGCGCCACGAAGCAGAAAACAGCCTGCTGCGCATGGCCCAGTACGACTTCCTCACCGGCCTGCCAAACCGCCAGCAATTGCAGCAACAACTGGACAAGATTCTGGTCGACGCCGGCAAGCTGCAACGCCGGGTCGCGGTGTTGTGTGTAGGGCTGGACGATTTCAAAGGCATCAACGAACAATTCAGCTACCAGACGGGCGACCAGTTGCTGTTGGCGCTGGCTGATCGCCTGCGCGCCCACAGCGGCCGCCTCGGCGCCCTCGCCCGTTTGGGTGGCGATCAGTTCGCTCTGGTCCAGGCGGATATCGAACAGCCTTACGAAGCAGCGGAACTGGCGCAAAGCATTCTCGATGACCTCGAGGCGCCGTTCGCTCTCGGCGATCAGGAAATCCGCCTGCGCGCGACCATCGGCATCACTCTGTTTCCGGAGGACGGCGACAGCACCGAAAAGCTGTTGCAGAAGGCCGAGCAGACCATGACCCTGGCCAAGACCCGCTCGCGCAACCGCTATCAGTTCTACATCGCCAGCGTCGACAGCGAGATGCGTCGTCGCCGCGAACTGGAGAAAGACCTGCGCGATGCCTTGCTGCGCGATCAGTTCTATCTCGTGTATCAACCGCAGATCAGCTATCGCGATCACCGTGTGGTCGGCGTCGAAGCGCTGATTCGCTGGCAGCATCCGGAACACGGCCTGGTGCCGCCTGACCTGTTCATTCCGCTGGCGGAACAGAACGGCACGATCATCGCGATTGGCGAGTGGGTGCTGGATCAGGCCTGCAAGCAGTTGCGCGAATGGCACGATCAGGGTTTCGCCGATCTGCGCATGGCGGTGAACCTGTCGACGGTGCAATTGCACCACGCCGAGCTGCCACGGGTGGTCAATAACCTGCTGCAGATGTACCGCCTGCCGCCGCGCAGTCTGGAACTGGAAGTCACCGAAACCGGCCTGATGGAAGACATCAGCACCGCGGCCCAGCACCTGCTGAGCCTGCGTCGCTCCGGTGCACTGATCGCCATCGACGACTTCGGCACCGGCTACTCATCGCTGAGCTATCTGAAAAGCCTGCCGCTGGACAAGATCAAGATCGACAAGAGCTTCGTGCAGGACCTGCTCGATGACGACGACGATGCGACCATCGTTCGCGCGATCATTCAGTTGGGCAAAAGCCTTGGCATGCAAGTGATTGCCGAGGGCGTGGAGACGGCCGAGCAGGAAAGCTACATCATTTCCGAAGGCTGCCACGAAGGTCAGGGTTATCACTACAGCAAGCCGTTGCCGGCGCGTGAGTTGAGCGCCTACCTCAAGCAGGCACAACGCAGTAACGCGGCCATTCTTTAAAAGTCAAAAGATCACAGCCTGCGGCAGCTCCTACATAAATCGCATTCCCCTGTAGGAGCTGTCGAGTGAAACGAGGCTGCGATCTTTTGATCCGCGCAAATAAGAAATATTTCCAGCCACAACCCTTTACACATAATGCGAAAGATTTGCATTATGTCGCAGTTTTGCGCACCCCCGCGCCTGTCCTATAAACCACCGAAGCAGGATGTTCGCCATGATTCGTATGCCTCTGGCTACCGCCAGTCTGCTGGCCATCGCTATTTCCCTCGCCGGTTGCGGCGAAGGTAAAGACAAGGCCGCCGCACCGGCCGCGCCGACTCCAGCCGCCAGCACCACCGCACCTGCGGCTGCTCCTGCCGCTGCCGGTAAAGTCGATGAAGCGGCCGCCAAGGCTGTGGTCGCGCACTACGCCGACATGGTCTTCGCGGTTTACAGCGATGCCGAATCCACCGCGAAAACCCTGCAGACCGCCGTCGACGCGTTCCTCGCCAAGCCGAACGCCGACACCCTGAAAGCCGCCAAGGCCGCCTGGGTCGCTGCGCGCGTTCCGTACCTGCAGAGCGAAGTGTTCCGCTTCGGCAACACCATCATCGACGATTGGGAAGGTCAGGTTAACGCCTGGCCACTGGACGAAGGCCTGATCGACTACGTCGACAAGTCCTACGAGCACGCACTGGGTAACCCGGGCGCTACCGCCAACATCATCGCCAACACCGAAGTTCAGGTCGGCGAAGACAAGGTCGACGTCAAAGACATCACCCCGGAAAAACTCGCCAGCCTCAACGAGCTGGGCGGCTCCGAAGCCAACGTCGCCACCGGCTACCACGCCATCGAATTCCTGCTGTGGGGCCAGGATCTGAACGGCACCGGCCCTGGCGCTGGCAACCGTCCCGCCTCCGACTACCTGGAAGGCGCCGGCGCCACTGGCGGTCACAACGATCGTCGCCGTGCCTACCTGAAGTCCGTGACCCAACTGCTGGTCAGCGACCTGGAAGAAATGGTCGGCAACTGGAAGCCGAACGTAGCTGACAACTATCGCGCCACCCTGGAAGCCGAGCCGGGCGAAACCGGTCTGCGCAAAATGCTCTTCGGCATGGGCAGCCTGTCCCTGGGCGAATTGGCGGGCGAGCGCATGAAGGTTTCCCTGGAAGCCAACTCCCCTGAAGACGAGCAGGACTGCTTCAGCGACAACACGCACTACTCGCACTTCTACGATGCCAAAGGCATTCGTAACGTTTACCTGGGCGAGTACACCCGTGTTGACGGCACCAAAATGACCGGCGCCAGCCTGTCGTCGCTGGTGGCCAAGGCTGATCCGGCGGCCGACACCGCGCTGAAAGCCGATCTGGCTGCGACAGAAGCGAAGATCCAGGTCATGGTCGATCACGCCAACAAAGGTGAGCACTACGACCAGTTGATCGCTGCCGGCAACACCGCTGGCAACCAGATCGTTCGCGACGCGATCGCCTCGCTGGTCAAGCAGACCGGTTCGATCGAAGCCGCTGCCGGCAAACTGGGCATCAGCGACCTGAACCCGGACAACGCTGATCACGAGTTCTGATCAAACGCGTCCGCGTCAAAAAAGGCGACCTTCGGGTCGCCTTTTTCATCCCTGCCGTACACGACCCCATGTAGGAGCTGCCGAAGGCTGCGATCTTTTGACCTTGCTTTTAAAAAGACAGATCAAAAGATCGCAGCCTTCGGCAGCTCCTACATGGGGGTTTGCATTTGCGCTGTATCAAGCAAACGATAATTCCTCTTATTCAAACCCCCTCGCCCTGTTAGACTTTGCGCCTTTATTTTGCCCGTCCGCAGGATGTCTGATGCCCTCGCTGCCTCTTCGCTTGTCCGCACTGTTGCTGGCCCTAGGCCTGAGTGCCTGCGATGACGCCCCGCGTTTCACCAAGGCCGAGCCCGGTGAAGCGCGTTCCGGCGGTGCGGCGACCGTGCGCAAGACGGATCAGAATGCGTTCTCCCTGCCCTCGGCGAATCTGCCACCCTCGCGGCGGGTGGATTTCAGTGTCGGCAACAGCTTCTTTCGCAGCCCGTGGGTGATCGCGCCGTCGACCACCACCGCGCGCGATGGACTCGGCCCGTTGTTCAACACCAATGCCTGCCAGAACTGCCACATCAAGGACGGTCGCGGCCATCCGCCGACGCCGGATGCGGCCAACGCGGTGTCGATGCTGGTTCGGTTGTCGATTCCCGATGCACCGGAATATGCCCGGCTCATCGAGCAGGTCGGCGTGGTGCCAGAGCCCGTCTACGGCGGCCAGTTCCAAGACATGTCCGTACCGGGAGTTGCCCCGGAAGGTAAGGTGCGCGTCGACTACACGCCGGTGCCCGTGCGGTTCAAGGACGGCACCGAAGTCGAACTGCGCAAACCGGTATTGCAGATCACTCAACTCGGCTACGGCCCGATGCATCCCGACACACGTTTTTCCGCACGCGTCGCGCCGCCGATGATCGGCCTCGGCCTGCTTGAAGCGATCCCTGAGGAAGCGATCCTCGCCAACGCCGCCGCACAGGCCAAAGAAAAAAACGGCATCAATGGCCGGCCCAACCAGGTCTGGGATGACGCGTTGCAAAAAACCGTCATGGGCAAATTTGGCTGGAAAGCCGGGCAGCCGAACCTCAATCAACAGAATGTTCACGCGTTTTCCGGTGATATGGGCCTGACGACCAGCCTGAGACCGTTCGATGATTGCACCGACGCGCAAACCGCCTGCAAACAGGCGCCGAACGGCAATGGGCCGGACGGCGAGCCGGAAGTCAGCGACAACATTTTGCGTCTGGTGCTGTTCTACAGCCGCAACCTCGCCGTGCCTGCACGCCGCGGCGTCAACGAAGCAGACGTCATCGCCGGCAAAAACCTGTTCTTTCAGGCCGGTTGCGACTCGTGCCACACGCCGAAATACACCACCGCCGCCAACGCGGCCGAACCTGAACTGGCCAATCAAGTGATTCGCCCGTACAGCGATCTGCTGCTGCATGACATGGGCGACGGTCTGGCCGACAACCGCACAGAGTTCCAGGCCTCCGGCCGCGACTGGCGCACACCGCCGTTGTGGGGGATTGGCCTGACGCAAGCGGTCAGCGGCCACACACAGTTTTTGCATGACGGTCGCGCGCGCAATCTGCTCGAAGCGGTGCTCTGGCACGGCGGCGAAGCGACGGCGGCGCAGCAACAGGTTTTATCTTTCAATGCCGAGCAGCGTGCCGCGCTGCTGGCGTTTCTGAACTCACTTTAAACACTGATAAAAGAATCGGGAGCCCGACATGTTCCGTCCCAAGCTACTGTTCACCAGCCTTGCCGCGCTCGCCCTCGGCGCCTGCTCGCCGCAGGATCCGCAAGCGGTCACCTCGGCGGCCATCGCCAAATCGGTGATCCTGCCGACCTACACCCGTTGGGTCGAAGCCGACAAGCAACTGGCGGTCAGCGCCCTCGCCTACTGCCAGGGCAAAGAAACCCTGGAGACCGCCCGCGCCGACTTCCTGCACGCGCAGAAAGCCTGGGCCGAGTTGCAACCGCTGTTGATCGGTCCGCTGGCCGAGGGCAACCGCGCCTGGCAAGTACAGTTCTGGCCGGACAAGAAGAACCTTGTCGGTCGCCAGGTGGAGCAACTGGTTGTCGCCCAGCCGCAGATCGATGCCGCCGCACTGGCCAAATCGAGCGTCGTGGTGCAAGGCCTGTCGGCTTACGAGTACATCCTGTTCGACGCCAAGCCTGACGTGGCCAACGCCGATCAGAAAGCCAAATACTGCCCACTGCTGATCGCCATCGGCGAACGTCAGAAGCAACTGGCCGAAGAGATTCTGCAGAACTGGAACAACACCGACGGCATGCTTGCGCAGATGACCAAGTTCCCCAACCAGCGTTACGCCGACTCCCACGAAGCGATCGCCGATCTGCTGCGCGTGCAGGTCACCGCGCTGGACACCCTGAAGAAAAAACTCGGCACGCCAATGGGCCGCCAGAGCAAGGGCGTGCCACAACCGTTCCAGGCCGATGCATGGCGTAGCCAGTCGGCGATGACCGCGCTGGAAGCCAGCCTTGCCGCTGCCAAAACCGTGTGGGAAGGCGTCGACAACAAAGGCCTGCGCGGTCTGTTGCCGGCTGAGCAAAAGCCGTTGGCCGACAAGATCGACGCTGCTTACGCCGCTTCGCTGAAACTGTTCGACAGCACTCAGCGCTCGCTCGGCGAAATGCTCGAAGACGACGCCGGTCGTCAGCAACTCAACGACATCTACGACAGCCTCAACGTCGTCCATCGCCTGCACGAAGGCGAACTGGCCAAGGCGCTGGGCATCCAACTGGGCTTCAACGCCAACGACGGTGACTGATGAGGGCAAGTGCCATGCTGCGACGCCAGGCTCTGACTTTAGCTAGTACGCTGCTGGGAGCAGTGACACTGGGCGGCTGGACGCTGTTCAAACGCAAGGATCAGAGCCCGCTGCTGTTGTCGGCGCGCGATGACACCGACGGCAAGCACTACGCCGTCGGTTATCGACTGGATGGCACGCGGGTGTTCGCCACCGAAGTCGGCCAGCGTTGCCACGACATCATCAACCATCCGACGCAGCCGATTGCGCTGTTCGTCGCGCGGCGTCCGGGCACCGAGAGTTACCTGATCGACCTGCGCGACGGCAAGTTGCTGCAGACGGTAACCTCGCAGCCGAACCGGCACTTCTACGGCCACGCTGTGGTGCACAAGGACGGCGAGTACCTGTACGCCACCGAGAACGACACCACCGATCCTGGCCGTGGTTTGCTCGGCGTGTACAAGTTCGAAGGCGAGCGGCTGGTACACAGCGGCGAGATTTCCACCCACGGCCTCGGCCCGCATCAGGTGTCATGGATGCCCGATGGCGAGACGCTGGTGGTGGCCAACGGCGGGATTCGTACCGAGGCGGAAAGTCGCGTCGACATGAACCTCAGCGCGATGGAGCCGAGCCTGGTGCTGATGCAGCGCGACGGTACGTTGCTGAGCAAGGAAACCCTCGCCCAGCAGATGAACAGCGTGCGCCATTTGGGCATTGCCAGTGACGGCACCATCGTTGCCGGTCAGCAATTCATGGGCGCATCGCACGAGCGTTCGGAACTGCTGGCGATCAAGCGTCCGGGGCAGCCGTTCGTGGCGTTCCCGGTGCCGGAGCATCAGTTGCAGTCGATGGGGCACTACACCGCCAGTGTTGCGGTGCACAGTGAGTTGCGTCTGGTCGCACTGACGGCGCCGCGTGGCAATCGCTTCTTTATCTGGGACCTGGACAGCGGCGAAGTGCGCCTCGATGCACCGTTGCCGGATTGCGCAGGTGTGGGTGCGGTGCAGGACGGTTTTGTCGTGACCTCCGGTCAGGGCCGTTGCCGCTACTACGATTGCCGTCAGGATGAACTGCTGGCCAAACCGCTGGAACTGCCGGCAGGGCTCTGGGACAACCATCTGCACCTGATGGCCTGATACCCATAGTTAAAATTAACGCCGTCCCTGTGGCGAGGGGATTTATCCCCGATGGGTGGCGAAGCCGCCCCAAAACCTGCAACCGCAGTCTGTCGGTTTTACCGTGTCGGATGGTTTTGCGACTGCTGCGCAGCCGGTCGGGGATAAATCCCCTCACCACAGGGTTTGTGTCCGGCCGAATGTGTAAAAAGTGGCAGTTGGATTACCTGCCTCTCTCGGAGTAATGTTCGGGCCTGTCTCGCCTGATTTATCCAAGGAACTGGAAATATGCTGCGTCGCCGCATGCTGATCATGTTGGGTGTTGTGTTGCTGATCGTCCTGGTGCTGGGCGGGTACAAAGCCTTTTCGATCTACACGATGATCCAGGGCTTTTCCAAGCCGAAACCGCCGATCAGCGTCGCCGTGGCCAACGCCAACGAACGGCCGTGGCAGATGCGCTTGCCCACCGTCGGCACGCTCAAGGCATTGCAAGGCGTCGAGCTGAGTCTGGAAGTCGCCGGCACGGTCACTGAACTCAAGTTCGAATCCGGACAGAAAGTCAAAGCCGGGCAACCGTTGCTGCAACTCGACAGCGCCGTCGAAACCGCCCTGCTGGAAACCGCCAAAGCAGACTTGGGTCTGGCGCAACTGGACTTCGGCCGTGGCGCGCAACTGGTCGATAGCCGGGCCATCTCCAAAGGCGAATTCGACCGCCTCTCCGCCGTGCTGCAAAAGAACAAAGCCACGGTCAATCAGCTCAACGCGTCGCTGGCGAAAAAACGCATTCTCGCGCCGTTCAGCGGCACCATCGGCATCCGTCAGGTCGACATCGGCGACTACCTCGCCAGCGGCACCAAAATTGCGACGTTGCAGGACTTGAGCAGCCTCTACGCCGACTTCTACCTGCCCGAACAATCGGTGCCGAAACTGGCCATCGGCCAACCCGTACAGATCTCGGTTTCGGCTTACCCCGGGCAAAATTTCGCCGGCAAGATCAGCGCAATCAACCCGATCGTCGAAAGCACTACGCGCAACATCCTGATCCGCGCCACGTTGGCCAACCCCGACGGCAAACTGTTGCCCGGCATGTTTACCAGCCTCGAAGTGCTGCTGCCCGATCCGCAGAAACACATCGTCGTGCCGGAGAGCGCGATCACCTACACCCTCTACGGCAACTCGATCTACGTGGTCGGGCAGAAAAAGGCCGAAGACGGCAGCGTCGAAAAAGACGACAAGGGCCAACCCGTACTGATCGCCGAACGCCGCTTCATCGAAACCGGTGAACGCCGCGATGGCCTGGTGATGATCAACAAGGGCGTGCAGAACGGCGAACAAGTGGTGACGGCTGGCCAGATCAAACTGGACAACGGCGCGCACATCGCCATCAGCGACGACAAGACCCTCGGCGAGCAGAACAGTCCGCCCCGCGCCGACTGATCAAGGAAAACCCATGGCTTTTACTGATTCGTTCATCCGCCGCCCGGTGCTCGCCACCGTGGTCAGCCTGCTGATTGTGCTGCTCGGCTTTCAGGCCTGGAGCAAGTTGCCGCTGCGCCAATACCCGCAAATGGAAAACGCCCTGATCACGGTGACCACCGCCTACCCCGGGGCCAACGCCGAAACCATTCAGGGCTACATCACCCAACCGATGCAGCAGAGCCTGGCCAGCGCCGAGGGCATCGACTACATGACCTCGGTCAGTCGCCAGAACTTCTCGACGATCTCGATCTACGCGCGCATCGGCGCCAACACCGACCGTTTGTTCACCGAGCTGCTGGCCAAGGCCAACGAAGTCAAAAATCAGCTGCCGCAGGATGCCGAAGACCCGGTGCTGAGCAAGGAATCCGCCGACGCTTCAGCGCTGATGTACATCAGCTTCTTCAGCGAAGACCTGAGCAATCCGCAGATCACCGACTACCTGTCACGGGTGATCCAGCCAAAACTGGCGACCCTGCCGGGCATGGCCGAAGCGGAGATTCTCGGCAATCAGGTGTTCGCCATGCGCCTGTGGCTCGACCCGATAAAACTTGCCGGTTTCGGCCTCAGCGCCGCCGACGTGACCAACGCTGTGCGCCAGTACAACTTCCTCTCCGCCGCCGGCGAAGTGAAAGGCGAGTACGTGGTGACCAGCATCAACGCCAACACCGAGCTGAAATCCGCCGAAGCCTTCGCCGCCATTCCGCTCAAGGTCAGTGGCGACAGCCGCGTGCTGCTCAGCGATGTCGCGCGGGTGGAAATGGGCGCGGAAAACTACGACTCGATCAGTTCGTTCGGCGGCACGCCATCGGTGTACATCGGCATCAAGGCGACACCGGGCGCCAACCCGCTGGACGTGATCAAGGAAGTGCGCAAGATCATGCCGGAGCTGGAAGCGCAGCTGCCGCCGAACCTCAAGAGCGAGATTGCTTACGACGCCACCCTGTTCATCCAGGCTTCTATCGACGAGGTGGTAAAAACCCTGTTCGAAGCGGTGCTGATCGTCATCGTCGTGGTGTTCCTGTTCCTTGGCGCGTTGCGCTCGGTGGTGATCCCGGTGGTCACTATTCCGCTGTCGATGATCGGCGTGATGTTCTTCATGCAGATGATGGGCTACTCGATCAACCTGCTGACGTTGCTGGCGATGGTGTTGGCCATCGGCCTGGTGGTGGACGATGCGATTGTCGTGGTGGAGAACATTCACCGGCACATCGAGGAAGGCAAAACACCGTTTGACGCGGCCCTTGAAGGCGCGCGGGAAATCGCCATGCCGGTGGTGTCGATGACCATCACGCTGGCGGCGGTGTATGCGCCGATCGGTTTT
Organism: Pseudomonas sp. PB103; assembly: GCF_009764635.1. NCBI lineage: Bacteria > Pseudomonadati > Pseudomonadota > Gammaproteobacteria > Pseudomonadales > Pseudomonadaceae > Pseudomonas > Pseudomonas sp. PB103. Next base: position 20,688 of record NZ_RWIL01000127.1, read on the forward strand.
CTCACCGGCCTGACCGGGGCGCTGTTCAAGGAGTTCGCGCTGACGCTGGCCGGGGCGGTGGTGATTTCCGGGGTCGTCGCCCTGACCCTGTCGCCGATGATGTGCGCCTATCTGCTGCGCCACGAACAGAACCCCAGCGGTCTCGCCCATCGCCTCGACCGCCTCTTCGACGGCCTCAAGCGCCGCTATCAAAGCACGCTGCACGGCACGCTGAACACGCGCCCGGTGGTGCTGGTGTTTGCAGTGATCGTACTGTGCCTGATTCCGGTGTTCCTCAAGTTCACCAAATCTGAACTGGCGCCGGACGAGGATCAGGGCATCATTTTCATGATGGCCACCGCCCCGCAGCCAACCAACCTTGATTACCTGAGCACCTACACCGACGAGTTTATCAAGATCTTCAAGGAATTCCCGGAGTACTACTCCTCGTTCCAGATCAACGGCTACAACGGTGTGCAGGCCGGCATCGGCGGCTTCCTGCTCAAGCCGTGGAACGAGCGCAGCCGCACGCAGATGCAGATCCTCCCCGAGGTGCAGGGCAAACTGGGCGCGATCCCGGGATTGCAGATTTTCGGTTTCAACCTGCCCTCCCTGCCCGGCACCGGCGAAGGCTTGCCGTTCGAATTCGTGGTCAACACGGCCAACGATTACGAGCTTCTGCTGCAAGTGGCTGACCGGATCAAGAAACGCGCGATGGAGTCGGGCAAGTTCGCCTTCGTCGACCTCGACCTGGCGTTCGACAAACCGGAAGTGGTGGTCGACATCGACCGCGCCAAAGCGGCGCAGATGGGCGTGTCGATGCTCGATCTGGGCAGCACCCTGGCAACGCTGCTCGGCGAGGCGGAAATCAATCGCTTCACCATCGAAGGGCGCAGCTACAAGGTCATCGCCCAGGTTGAACGGCCGTACCGCGACAACCCGGACTGGCTGAACAACTACTACGTGAAAAACACCCAGGGCGAATTGCTGCCGCTGTCGACGCTGATCAAGGTCAGCGACCGTGCCCGACCGCGCCAGCTCAACCAGTTCCAGCAACTCAACGCGGCGAAGATTTCCGGGTTTCCGCTGGTGAGCATGGGCGAAGCCATCGACACGGTGTTGCAGATCGCCCGCGAAGAAGCACCGGCCGGTTTTGCTTTCGACTACGGCGGCGCCTCACGGCAGTTCGTCCAGGAAGGGAGTGCCTTGTGGGTGACGTTTGCTTTGGCGCTGGCGATCATTTTTCTGGTGCTGGCAGCGCAGTTCGAGAGCTTCCGCGATCCGCTGGTGATTCTGGTGACGGTGCCGCTGTCGATCTGCGGGGCGCTGATTCCGCTGTTCCTTGGCTGGTCGAGCATGAACATCTACACCCAGGTCGGGCTGGTGACGCTGATCGGGCTGATCAGCAAGCACGGGATCCTGATCGTCGAATTCGCCAATCAACTGCGCAAGGACAAAGGCCTGAGCGCGCGCGAGGCGGTGGAGGAAGCGGCAGCGATTCGTCTGCGGCCGGTGCTGATGACCACCGCGGCGATGGTGTTTGGCATGGTGCCGCTGATTCTGGCCACCGGTGCCGGGGCGGTCAGCCGTTTTGATATCGGCATGGTGATTGCGACGGGGATGTCGATCGGTACCTTATTTACCCTGTTCGTCCTGCCGTGCATCTACACCCTGCTGGCAAAACCCGACAAAGCCTGACCCCTGTAGGAGCTGCCGCAGGCTGCGATCTTTTGATCTGAACTGTAAAACAAAATCAAAAGATCGCAGCCTGCGGCAGCTCCTACAGGGGAACAAAAAAGGCCTCGCATCTGCGAGGCCTTTCATTTGGGCTTCAATCGATTCAACTTTGTGGCCTCATCCCTTGAGACAATCCGAACATGAACAGCAACAAATCATGGTCGGGTTTGCTGGCCACGGAGGCTTTGGCCACCCGTGGTACTGCGCAGTGATCATCCGTTGTGGATGCACCGATGACTTGCATGCGGGGCTGCTCCCAAGCCGCCACCGCCAATGAAGCAACTGCCAAGGCTCCAACCAAAAACAAACCTCGTGCAATTTCTAGTTTCATCGCTATAAACCTTTGATAGCGCTGCCAAACGCCGTCTCATAAAAGTAGACGAGTTTTTTCCAGTCCGTATCGTTGAACGACGAATGGCGGCGCAATTGCTTCATGTCATGGGCGGCGGCGCGATGGGCGGTCAGACGTTGGCGGCACTTTTCCAGATCGATCAATGCCACTTCGACCTTGGCCGATTCGCCCTCGCCCGTCACCCGTACAAAGACGTGTTTGATATAGATGCAGCTGTGCTGCCAACGGCCCTTGTGCATACGCGCAAGGTTTTCGGCGAGGTCTTTGAGTACGCGCTCGTAAACGGCTTCGCCGTATTGCGCACGACCACCCGCCGCTTCCCACTTTTCCAGTTCGTCAAAACCGTCCAGCGACTTGGTCACCAGCAGCGCACGCCACTTGTATTGCGGGTCAGGCTGCGCGCCACAGAAAACGATTTCCGGCACGCGCACTCCCAGTTTGCTCACGCCGGTCAGCGCGTCGAGCTCACGCAATACCGTCGGGCGGCCAAACGGGTGCAGCCAGCTGCGGTAAATGTGTCCAGTCTGGCGTTTGGCATACAGCAGTTGCCCGTCACGTCCGATGACTCGTTGCACACCACTTTCGCCACCACGGCGGACGTTGGGCTCTTCGACCCACTCACCCTGCTGGTTCCAGTAATAGTCAAAGCGATCCTGCGGAGCGACGTCCGTTTCTGCTGCAAATTGCACTGCCATCCCACTACCTCTTGCGTAATACGTAAACCCGCCACATGGCATAGAGCGGGATGAAATCCAGTTGTTCCTGAATGCGGAACCCTGCTTCTTCAAATTCTTTTTCAACCGTAACAGCCGGTAACACAAAACGGTTCTGGTAACCTTCCTGCCCACGCTTGGCCTCGGCCTTCTTGCGTTTCCAGGCCTTGAAATTGCCATCCACCCACAGCGAAATGATCACGCTGTCACGGGTGACGCGCTCAAATTCACGCAGAATGGCCCGTCGATGCTCGGCTTCACCGATGTGATGGAGCAAACGCATGCAGAAAATGCTGTCGACGGCGTTATCAGGCAAGGCAATGTCGAACGCAGAGGTGTGCAAGGGTTGTACCCGTTTCACCACATCGGCCGGTTGCGCCTGCATCGCGGTCTTGATCATCGACTCGGAGTTGTCCGCGCCGATGATCACCCGGTTCGGTTTTTCCGCCAGCAGTGGCCAGAAACGACCCGCACCACACGGCAAATCCAGCACCAGCCCCGGCTCACCGGCCAATGTCAGCGCCTTGCGTGCCAGTTGTTCATCACGCCAGTGAGACAAGCGACGACCGAGATTGGCTTGATGCTTTTGCAGATATTTCTGCGCATGCGTGTCGTCGTACTTTTCGGAAAAATCGAGCTTGATCGGACCGGCCATCACCAGGACTCCTGAATTACTGATGCCCCCACCTTAAGCAGGGGCGTGTCAGCGTCAGGTCATCCATTTGTGAAAAAAATGTCCGGTAAACCTACAAACTATTTCAAGGTTATACAGGATTTAGACAGGTTGGCGGGAGTGGCTGGATGCCACCACTGCGTGTCAGACTTTGCCCAGATCAACCTCAAAACGACAGCCATTGGGCTCCATGGTGCTCAGGTTCACCGTCCAGCCCTGGTTCTCGCAGATGCGCTGGACCAGTGACAATCCAAGGCCCAGGCCTTCGCCACGGTTTTCGGTGCCGCGCACAAACGGCTGGAACATTGCCTCGCGTTTTTCTTCGGGAATTCCGACGCCCGAATCCTCGACGACAAAACCGTTAGCGTTGAGCGTCAGGCGAATGAAGCCCTGTTCGGTGTAGTGGCAGGCATTGCGCAGGAGATTGCCCATCACCGCTGTCAGCAAGGTGGCGTTGTAACAGGTGTCCGGCGGGTTGCCAGGTTCGAACTGCAGCTTCAGCCCTTTGCTTTTGATGGGCTCGCGCCATACGCACAGCAGGTTATCGGCGACCTGAGCGAGAGTGTGTTGCGGCGCCATGCCGGCGTCTTCACGCTGAGCACGGGCGAGCATCAGGAAGGTCTGCACCAGTTCGCGCATTTCCTCACTGGCCCGGGCAATGCGCTCGACCTGAGAACGGCCGCGCTGATCGATCGCCGGGTTTTCCAGCAACAGCTCACACGAACTCGCCAGCACCATCAGCGGCGTGCGCAATTCGTGGCTGACGTCACTGGTAAACAAGCGCTCGCGGGTCAGTGCCTGACGCAAACGTCCCAGCGTGGCATCGAAGGCCACCGCCAACTCACCGACTTCATCAGCAGCGTAATCCGGGGCCAGTGGAGGCGCCAGTCCAAGCAACTGGTCGCGATGGCGCACTTGCCGCGCAAGACGCACCACCGGCGCCATCACTTTGCGCGCCAGCACCCAGCCGAGGAATACCGCCAGCGCCAGACTGAGCACGAAGCCCACCAGCACCACGGCAAACAGCACGCGCTCACGCTCTTCGAAATCGCTTTGATCCTGCAGCAGTACATAGCGACGACCGTCGACGATCTCGACCATCGCGTGATACGACAATTGTTCGCGGAAGACTTCGTGGAAGCCGGAATCCAGATGGCGCAGATCTTTCGGCAACTCGAAATCGCCCGGGCCGCCACTGAAATAGAACAACTGATCCGGCTCGGGACGATGGCTCCAGTCCGAGACGTTGTCCATCAGCAGCAAACGCTGCAAATCGCCGCCCAGCCCGGCGGAAATCAGTTTCTCCTCGACCAGATGCACCGTCGCAACGATGCCCATGGCGAAGGCGCCGGCCACCAGTGCGCTCATCAGCGCGAAAGCGATGATGATCCGTTGAGAAAGGCTCTGTCTAAACTCCATTACGCATCGGCCAGGCGGTAACCCACGCCGTGCACGGTATGCAGCAGTGGCTTGGCGAACGGCTTGTCGATCACCTGACGCAACTGGTGAACGTGGCTGCGCAGGCTGTCACTGTCCGGGCAATCATCGCCCCACAGCGCTTCTTCGAGCACTTCGCGACGCAACACGTGCGGGCTCTTCTGCATCAACACTGCCAGCAGCTTGAGGCCAACCGGGTTGAGTTTCAGCAGTTTGCCTTCGCGGGTCACTTCCAGCGTATCGAGGTCGTAACTCAGGTCGCCAACCTGCAACGCCCGGCGTCCGCCGCCCTGAGCCCGGCGCATCACCGCTTCGACGCGCGCGGCCAGCTCGGACAAGGCAAACGGCTTGATCAAGTAATCGTCGGCACCGGACTTGAAACCCTGCAAACGATCATCGAGTTGATCGCGGGCGGTGAGCATGATCACCGGGGTGTCGCGGCGGGCATCTTCGCGTAGGCGCTTGCACAGCGTGTAGCCGTCAATCCCCGGCAACATGATGTCGAGAATGATCAGGTCGTAATGTTCGGTTGCCGCCAGATGCAGGCCCGACAGACCGTCCTGCGCGCAGTCGACGGTATAGCCTTTGAGGCCCAGATAATCGGCCAGATTGGCGAGGATGTCGCGGTTGTCTTCGACCACCAGGATTCGCATGGGCACCTCTTCCGTACACAGTAATGGCCGTCTTGGCCCGCGCAGCTTACGGCCAACTCAGCCTCAGGGCTAGGCTGAAAACCACTGAAATCGACGCTCTCAACCAAATTTGCGGGTTAACAAGATTTTCACTATCGGTTCACAACCTGACTACAGTGACAACGCGACACTCTCGCGCCATTAGATATAAGGAATGTAGACAATGGACTCTTTGAAGATGGCGCCCCTGCGCCTTCTGCTGCTGATCACCGGTGCCTGGCTGGTGATCTTTTCCGCGACTCGCGCTGTCCTCCTGCTGGCTCATCTGGATGAGGCCGGTGGCGGAGCCTTTTCGGTATTCGGCATCGGTCTGCTTTACGACCTTGGCTTTCTGGCGTATGCAGCACTGCCGATGGGCCTGTACTTGTTGCTGTGCCCGCCGGCGTTATGGCGTCGTCGCGGCCATCGCTGGTTTCTGCAAGGCCTGTTCACCGTCAGCCTGTTCGCCATGCTGTTCGTTTCAGTGGCCGAATGGCTGTTCTGGGACGAATTTGGCGTGCGCTTCAACTTCATCGCCGTCGACTACCTGGTGTATTCCGATGAAGTGCTGAACAACGTCTTGGAGTCGTACCCGATCGGCACGTTGCTGAGTATTTTGGCGCTGTTGGCCGTCGCCATCAGTTTTGCTCTGCGCAAGCCGTTCAAGGCTGCGCTGGACGCTCCGCTGCCACCGTTGCGTGGACGTTTGCTCAACGCATTGGCTTTGCTGGTGGTCGCCGGCCTGAGCCTGCAACTGCTCAGCCAGGACGCCCCGCGCGCGCAAGGTGGCAATGCCTACCAGAACGAATTGGCGAGCAATGGCCCGTACCAGTTCTTCGCCGCATTCCGTAACAACGAGCTGGATTACACGCAGTTTTACAGCAGCCACACGCCTGACGTGGTCGCCCGGCAGATTCGCGCCGAACTGAGCGAACCCAACGCCCGTTTCATCGGCCAGGATCCGCAGGATATCCGCCGAATGATTGACAACCCCGGCACTGCGCGCACGCCGAACATCGTGCTGGTGACCATCGAAAGCCTCAGCGCCAAGTATCTAGGCAGCAATGGTGACGAGCGTAACCTGACGCCGAACCTCGATGCCTTGCGCAAACAGAGCCTGTACTTCAACAATTTCTACGCCACTGGCACCCGTACCGACCGCGGCCTGGAAGCCATCACTCTGGCCATTCCACCGACACCGGGCCGTTCAATCGTCAAGCGCATCGGCCGTGAAAGCGGCTTCGCCAGCCTTGGCCAGCAACTGAGTGCGGTGGGTTACGACAGCGTGTTCGTTTACGGCGGACGCGGTTACTTCGACAACATGAACGCGTTTTTCAGCGGCAATGGTTATCGCGTAGTCGACCAGAGCAGCGTCGATGAGGCCGACATTCACTTCAAGAACGCCTGGGGCATGGCCGACGAGGACCTGTACAAACAGACCCTGAAACTGGCCGACGCGGACTACGCCAAGCAACAGCCATTCCTGTTGCAATTGATGACCACCTCTAACCATCGTCCTTATACCTATCCGGACAATCGAATCGACATCAAATCCGGCAACGGTCGCGATGGCGCGGTGAAGTACACCGACTATGCGATCGGCCAGTTCCTTGAGCAGGCGCGGCAGAAACCGTGGTTCGACAACACGATCTTCATCTTCATCGCCGACCACACGGCGGGCAGCGCAGGTAAAGAAGACTTGCCGATCGCCAACTACCAGATTCCGCTGTTCATCTATGCGCCTAAGATGATCGAGCCGCGCGAGAGTAGCCAGCTGGCCAGTCAGATCGACCTTGCGCCGACACTGCTCGGTTTGCTGAACATGGACTATCAGTCGACGTTCTTCGGTCGCAATTTGTTGCAGGAAAATCCGCTGCCACCGCGCGTGGTGGTCGGTAACTATCAGCATCTGGGCCTGTTCGACGGCAAGGATCTGGCGATCCTCAGTCCGCGTCAGGGCCTGCGTCGGCATGATGATGCGCTGACCGAAAGCCGCGAATCCCGAGCGACCAGCGATGACCCGCTGATCAGCCGCGCGATCACCTATTACCAATCCGCCAGTTATGGCTTCAAGCAACAGCTGCTTGGCTGGAAAGCACCCAAGGAGGGTGCTCCGCAAGTCAGCGAACGTTAATCGAACCGCCCCGGGCTGATGTTCCGGGGCGTTTTCTTTTGTTCAGGATCCGTCATGTCATCAAACGTTGTACGTCCCACCCCTCGCCCGCTGAACTGGTGGATATGCCTGGGGATACCTGCCGTAGCGGCAATCGCTCTGGTTTTGCTGGAGCTGACCGATCTGGACATGAATCTGGCCCAGCTGTTTTATGACCCTACCGCCGGCGACTTTATCGGGCGGCACAGTTACTTCCTCGAAAATATCCTCCACGACCGCGCCAAAGAGGTGGTGATCGCGTTTTCGGTGTTTGCGGTGATTGGCTTTATTGCCGCGTTTTTCGTTGAGCGGTTGAAACCGTTCAAGCGCGAATTGGGCTGTCTGGTGTTGTCGCTGGGGCTGGCGACTTCGTTCGTTACGCCGATGAAAGCGGTGACGGCGGTGCAATGCCCGTGGAGCCTTGAGCAATTTGGCGGCCATGAGACTTACAGCAAGTTGATGGAACATCGTCCGCAGACCAACAAGCCTGGGCGTTGCTGGCCGGGTGGGCATGCCGCTACGGGGTTTACCTTGTTTGCGTTGTTCTTTGTACTGCGTGATCGTCGTCCGCGTTTGGCCAAGCAGGCGTTTATCTTTGCCTTTGCGCTGGGTTCGGTGTTTTCGATCAGCCGGATGATGCAGGGCGCGCATTTCTTTTCGCACAACGTGTGGACGGCGATTTTCTGCTGGCTGATTTGTCTGGGGTCGTATTACTGGGTGCTGTATCGCCCGGCGGTGAAGGCTGAGGCTGTCGTCAGAGCACAACCCGTCCGCGCCTGATCTGACGCCATCGCTGGCAAGCCAGCTCCCACAGAGTCCAAGGTGAAATACATATTGTGTGAACCTTACAAATCCCTGTGGGAGCTGGCTTGCCAGCGATGGTCGCACCTCGGTCTGAAGCCACACCAAATCGAAGGCAATAAAAAACCCCGCTGACTCGCGTCAGCGGGGTTTTGCGTTACGGGGGTAAGGCTGGCTTACATCATGCCGCCCATGCCACCCATGCCGCCCATGTCTGGCATGCCGCCGCCAGCGCCGCCGTCTTTCTTCGGCGCGTCAGCTACTGCAGCTTCGGTGGTCAGGATCAGACCGCCGATCGACGATGCCGCTTGCAGAGCGGAACGAGTCACCTTGGTTGGATCCAGGATGCCCATTTCGATCATGTCGCCGTATTCGCCAGTCGCAGCGTTGTAACCGAAGTTACCGGTGCCGTTCTTGACTTCGTTGACCACAACGCTTGGCTCGTCACCGCTGTTGGCAGCGATCTGACGCAGCGGAGCTTCAACAGCGCGACGCAGAACAGCGATACCGACGTCCTGATCAGCGTTGTCGCCTTTCAGGTCGTTCAGGGTTTGCAGAGCGCGGATCAGCGCAACGCCACCGCCAGGTACCACGCCTTCTTCAACGGCTGCACGGGTTGCGTGCAGGGCGTCTTCAACGCGGGCTTTCTTCTCTTTCATTTCTACTTCGGAACCAGCGCCAACCTTGATTACTGCAACGCCGCCGGACAGCTTGGCCAGACGCTCTTGCAGTTTTTCACGGTCGTAGTCCGAGGAAGTTTCGGCAACCTGAGCGCGGATCTGAGCGATACGCGATTCGATGTCGCCAGCAACGCCAGCACCGTCAACGATGATGGTGTTTTCCTTGGAGATGGTCACGCGCTTGGCGCTGCCCAGGTTTTCCAGGGTGGCTGCTTCCAGGCTCAGGCCGATCTCTTCGGAGATAACGGTACCGCCGGTCAGAACAGCGATGTCCTGCAGCATGGCCTTGCGACGGTCGCCGAAGCCTGGCGCCTTGACGGCTGCGACTTTGACGATGCCACGCATGTTGTTCACAACCAGAGTCGCCAGGGCTTCGCCTTCAACGTCTTCGGAAACGATCAGCAGTGGACGGCCAGCTTTGGCAACGGCTTCCAGCACTGGCAGCATTTCGCGGATGTTCGAGATCTTTTTGTCGACCAGCAGGACCAGTGGGTTGTCCAGTTCGGCAACCATGGTTTCCGGCTTGTTGACGAAGTACGGGGACAGGTAGCCACGGTCGAACTGCATGCCTTCTACAACCGACAGTTCGTTTTCCAGGCCAGTGCCTTCTTCAACGGTGATCACGCCTTCTTTACCGACTTTTTCCATGGCTTCGGCAATGATGTCGCCGATGGAGTTGTCGGAGTTGGCCGAGATGGTACCTACCTGAGCGATTGCCTTGGTATCAGCGCAAGGCTTGGACAGGTTCTTCAGCTCTTTGACGATAGCGATGGTCGCTTTGTCGATACCGCGCTTCAGATCCATCGGGTTCATGCCGGCAGCGACGGCTTTCAGGCCTTCGTTGACGATCGACTGAGCCAGAACGGTAGCGGTAGTAGTACCGTCACCAGCGTCATCGTTGGCACGGGAGGCAACGTCTTTGACCAGCTGCGCGCCCATGTTTTCGAAACGGTCTTCGAGTTCGATTTCTTTAGCGACGGAAACGCCGTCCTTGGTGATGGTCGGAGCGCCGAAGCTCTTCTCGATGATCACGTTACGGCCTTTCGGGCCCAGGGTCGCTTTTACTGCGTCAGCCAGGACGTTGACGCCCTTGAGCATTTTTTTACGGGCGGAATCGCCAAACAGAACTTCTTTAGCAGCCATGATCGATATTCCTTAAATACTTTGTAGTAGCGGGAAAATGAGCGGGGAAATCAGCCTTCCAGTACAGCGAGAATCTCGTTCTCAGCCATTACCAGCAGGTCTTCGCCGTCGACTTTCACTGTGTTGCTGCCGGAGTAAGGACCGAACACAACCTTGTCACCGACTTTAACGGCCAGCGCACGCACTTCACCGTTTTCCAGAGTCTTGCCTGGGCCTGCAGCGACGATCACACCGTGGTTGGCTTTTTCAGCAGCCGAACCTGGCAGGACGATACCGCCAGCGGTTTTCTTTTCTTCTTCGCTGCGACGGATTACGACGCGGTCATGCAGAGGACGAAGCTTCATTGTCGATCTCTCCTAATTGTGGTTTTCATCGGCCGGTGTATTCCCGGCGGGTTTAACAAATCCGGCCTTCGCCGGTTGCGCCTCGTCGAGCGAGACGCGGAAGACTGACTGGCGCAAATGCCAGAAACCTTTCGGTGACCGATACATAAGGGCGCATAAGCTTATTACAAGGGCGAGGCTAAAAAAATTTCACCGAGGCTCGTCATAAAAGCAGCCCACAAATGAACGCGGCACCCGAAGGTGCCGTGTCGATATAGCCGTTACTTGGTGTCGCGGTGTTCGAACTCGCCTTCGATGACATCACCCTCGCGGCCCAGAGGCTCGCGCGGCGCAGGACCGCCACGGGGTTGCAGGTCGTCGGCGAATGCGCGTTGGCGCATGGCCTGGTCTTCGGCACGCTGGCGCATTTTGTTTGCCAGCAACCGGCGGCTGAGTGGCAGCAGCATCACCAGACCGACCACGTCGCTGATGAAGCCCGGCAGGATCAACAGGCCACCGGCCAATGCCAGCATCAGGCCTTCGAGCATGGTTTGCGCGGGCAGTTCGCCGCGATTCAGGCTTTCACGGGCGCGCAGGGCCGTGGCCAGACCGGCGACGCGCAGTACGAACACGCCGAACATCGAGCCGACAATGATCAGCAGCAGGGCCGGGAAAAACCCGATAGACCCTGCCACTTTGACGAATACGAACAGCTCCAGCACCGGAAACAGCAGAAAGAGCAACAGAAAAGGGCGCATCAAAGTTTCCTCAACGCAAGAAATGCCTTGCAGTAAGCCTTAGATGACGTCGCCCTTTCGTGAATTCAAGCACCAGCCATCTCATTTTTTGGCCAGACCTCGGCGTGAGCCAGAGAAACCAAGGCTTCGCGCACTTGTGTCGGCGTATTACAAGGCGTTGGGAACGGCAGCCAATACAGCGCCTGACCGATGCGCAGGTGCATGCCTTCGGTGTCGATACCAGCCAGTTGCGCCGGCACGGTTTTCGGCAGACCGGCAAGATCGACGTAATGCGCGATGGCTTTGCCGTGGTCGCTGTTCATGTGCTCGACCATGCTGATCTCAGCCTTGCCGGCGAACGGGTTGGCCAGGGTCAGTTGATCGACCCAGTGAATCGCGCCGAACCCGCCGATGTAGCGATGCCGCACCGGCGTCAGCACCCAGAAATCGAAATCGTGGGCCTTGTGGTAATTCTGCGAGTCAGGGAAATAGCGGTAGTAACGCTCGGCAGCCGCTTCGATGGCCGCGGCGTCTTCAAGCTTTTGCGCTTCGGCGAGATAGGTCAGGCGACCAACGGCTTGCACGTCGTCGGCTTCACGCTCACCCACCAACAGCGAGCATTTCGGATCTTTCTGCAGGTTGTGGGTGTGCTGGGCGATGCGGCTGATCAGGATCAGCGGGCGGCCCTGCTCGTCCAGGCAGTACGGCACCACGGAGCCAAAGGGAAAACCGGGCATCGATTTGGAGTGCGTCGACAGCACTCCGCGGTATTCCTTGAGAAGCAATTCTCGGGCATTCTTCGCCACTTCAACGCTCAATTTATGACTCCTTAAATAGAATCCGTCGAAAAAACGGACAGGCGTCGGGGATAAAGTCCCTGTCACGCCATCGGGCAATTCTCATGTGCAATCGCGCCCAGGCCGGTGCAGATCGGGAGTCGCTGACAATAAAAACTACTCAGACCTGCTATCGGGGCATGCGAATGCAACTCAACGACAAAGTAATCATTATCACTGGCGGTTGCCAGGGTTTGGGCCGCTCCATGGCCGAGTATTTCGCCGGCAAAGGCGCGAAACTCGCGCTGGTCGACCTCAATCAGGAAAAACTCGACGACGCGGTGGCCGCTTGCAAGGCCAAGGGCGTCGAGGCGCGCAGCTACCTGTGCAACGTGGCCAATGAAGAACAGGTCGAGCACATGGTCGCTCAGGTTGCCGCCGATTTCGGTGCGATTCACGGCCTGATCAACAACGCCGGGATCCTCCGTGATGGCCTGCTGTTGAAGGTCAAGGACGGAGAAATGACCAAGATGAGCCTGGCACAGTGGCAGGCGGTGATCGACGTCAACCTGACCGGCGTGTTCCTCTGCACCCGTGAGGTGGCGGCGAAAATGGTCGAGCTGAAGAACACTGGCGCGATCATCAACATTTCGTCGATTTCGCGGGCGGGCAACGTTGGCCAGACCAACTATTCGGCGGCCAAGGCTGGCGTGGCAGCGGCGACGGTGACCTGGGCCAAGGAACTGGCGCGTTACGGGATTCGCGTGGCGGGGATTGCGCCGGGCTTCATCGAAACCGAGATGACCCTGGGCATGAAGCCGGAAGCGCTGGAGAAGATGACCTCGGGGATTCCGCTCAAGCGTATGGGCAAGCCGGAAGAGATTGCGCATTCGGCGGCGTATATCTTCGAGAACGACTATTACACTGGCCGGATTCTGGAGATGGATGGCGGCTTGCGTATCTGAAGCAAGATCAAAAGATCGCAGCCTGCGGCAGCTCCTACATGGGATTTCTGTAGGGCTGCCGAAGGCTGCGATCTTTTTCGATTAATCGTCGCTGATGGTGATGTTCGGCATCGCCGGCGTTGCCGCTTCCTGCAACACGATCCGCGCGCCAACGTGGCGGGCCAGTTCCTGATAAACCATGGCAATCTGGCTGTCCGGCTCGGCGATCACCGTTGGTTTGCCGCCATCGGCCTGCTCGCGGATCAGCATCGACAATGGCAGCGAAGCCAGCAGTTCGACACCGTACTGGGTCGCCAGCTTCTCACCACCACCCTCACCGAACAGATGCTCGGCATGCCCGCAGTTCGAGCAGATATGCACGGCCATGTTTTCCACCACGCCCAGCACTGGAATGTTGACCTTGCGGAACATTTCCACGCCTTTGCGCGCGTCGAGCAGGGCCAGATCCTGTGGCGTGGTGACGATCACAGCGCCCGCCACCGGGACTTTCTGCGCCAAGGTCAGCTGGATATCGCCGGTGCCTGGCGGCATGTCGATGACCAGATAATCCAGGTCGCCCCACGCGGTTTGCGTGACCAGTTGCAGCAGCGCGCCGGAGACCATCGGCCCGCGCCAGACCATCGGCGTGTTGTCGTCAGTCAGGAACGCCATCGACATCACTTCGACGCCATGGGCCTTGAGCGGCACAAACCACTTCTGATCCTTGACCTCAGGGCGGGTGCGTTCGGGGATACCGAACATGATGCCTTGGCTCGGGCCGTAGATATCGGCGTCGAGAATGCCGACCTTGGCGCCTTCACGGGCCAGCGCCAGGGCGAGGTTGGCGGCGGTGGTCGACTTGCCCACACCGCCCTTGCCCGAGGCCACGACAACCACGTTCTTGACGTTGGCCAGCCCCGGGATCTGCGCCTGGGCCTTGTGCGCGGCGATCACGCTGTTGACTTCAACCTTGGCCATCACCACGCCGTCGAGGTTTTCGATGGCCAGTTGCAGCAATTGCGCCCAGCCACTCTTGAACAGACCGGCGGCGTAACCGAGTTCCAGCTGCACATTGACGCGATCACCGACGATTTCGATGTTCTTCACGCATCCGGCGCTGACCGGGTCCTGGTTCAGGTAAGGGTCGGTGTATTGGCTGAGGACGGCTTCCACCGCTGCGCGAGTGACGGCGCTCATGGGCAACTCCGATAACAAGACTGGGAAAAGATGGCGGGTATCGTACCGTGCTGATTCATTTGAGTTCAGGAGATTTATAGCCAAACACACTCAGTTGAGCTGGAAAACCATTGTGGTGAGGGGATTTATCCCCGACCGGCTGCGCAGCAGTCGTGAAATCATTGAACACGGTATGCCTGATTTACCGAGTTGTCTGGTTTTGGGGTGGCTTCGCCACCCATCGGGGATAAATCCCCTCGCCACAAATGTACTCAAAGTACCCAGCGGCGCAGGGGTGAAAAATATGCGCCAGCGCTTTATAGTGGCCGACCTCCGTTTCATCAAGTAGCGAAGCCCCACATGTCCGAACCACGCAAGATCCTCGTCACCAGCGCCCTGCCCTACGCCAACGGTTCGATTCACCTTGGCCATATGCTGGAATATATCCAGACCGATATGTGGGTGCGCTTCCAGAAGCATCGCGGCAATCAATGCATCTACGTCTGCGCCGACGACGCCCACGGTTCGGCGATCATGCTGCGCGCGGAAAAAGAAGGCATCACCCCGGAACAACTGATCGCCAACGTGCAGGCTGAACACAGCGCCGACTTTGCCGAGTTCCTGGTTGATTTCGACAACTTCCACTCCACTCACGCCGAAGAAAACCGTGAGCTGTCGAGCCAGATCTACATCAAGCTGCGTGACGCCGGGCACATCGCCCAACGCTCGATCACCCAGTATTTCGACCCGGAAAAGAAAATGTTCCTGGCCGACCGCTTCATCAAGGGCACCTGCCCGAAATGCGGCACTGAAGACCAGTACGGCGACAACTGCGAAAAATGCGGCGCGACCTACGCCCCGACTGATCTGAAGGATCCGAAGTCGGCGATCTCTGGCGCCACCCCGGTGCTCAAGGATTCCCAGCACTTCTTCTTCAAACTGCCGGACTTCCAGGAAATGCTGCAAGCCTGGACCCGTAGCGGCACCCTGCAGGACGCGGTCGCCAACAAGATCGCCGAATGGCTGGACGCCGGCCTGCAACAGTGGGACATCTCCCGCGATGCGCCGTACTTCGGTTTCGAGATTCCGGGCGAGCCGGGCAAGTATTTCTACGTGTGGCTGGACGCGCCGATCGGCTACATGGCCAGCTTCAAGAATCTTTGCGAGCGCACGCCGGATCTGGATTTCGACGCGTTCTGGGCCAAGGATTCCACCGCCGAGCTGTACCACTTCATCGGCAAGGACATCGTCAACTTCCACGCGCTGTTCTGGCCGGCGATGCTCGAAGGCGCGGGCTACCGCAAGCCGACCGGCATCAACGTACACGGCTACCTGACCGTCAACGGCCAGAAGATGTCCAAGTCGCGTGGCACGTTCATCAAGGCCCGTACGTACCTCGATCACCTGTCGCCGGAATACCTGCGCTACTACTACGCGGCCAAACTGGGCCGTGGCGTCGATGACCTTGACCTGAACCTCGAAGACTTCGTGCAGAAGGTCAACTCCGACCTGGTCGGCAAAGTGGTCAACATCGCCAGCCGTTGCGCCGGTTTCATTCAGAAGGGCAACGGCGGCCTGCTGGTCGACAACAATGCCGCACCGGAGCTGACCGAGGCTTTCCTCGCCGCTGCACCAGGCATTGCTGACGCCTACGAAGCCCGCGACTTCGCCCGCGCCATGCGTGAAACCATGGCCCTGGCCGACCGCGCCAACGCCTGGATCGCCGACAAGGCCCCATGGTCGTTGAACAAGCAGGAAGGCAAACAGGATGAAGTGCAG
The DNA here is from genome assembly GCF_009764635.1 of Pseudomonas sp. PB103. NCBI lineage: Bacteria > Pseudomonadati > Pseudomonadota > Gammaproteobacteria > Pseudomonadales > Pseudomonadaceae > Pseudomonas > Pseudomonas sp. PB103. The sequence goes on from NZ_RWIL01000127.1 coordinate 36,761, forward strand.
GCGATTTGCGCCACCGCCATCAACCTGTTCCGCCAACTGGTGATCTTCCTCAAACCGGTGCTGCCGCTGCTGGCCGCCGATGCCGAGGCGTTCCTCAACGTCGCCCCGCTGACCTGGAACGACCACACCACCCTGCTGGCCAACCACCAGCTCAACGAATTCAAGCCGTTGATGACCCGCATCGACCCGGTAAAAGTGCAAGCCATGAGCGACGCCTCGAAAGAAGACCTCACCGCCAGCCAGACCGACACCGGCGCCGCTGCCCCGGCCGGCAATGGCGAACTGGCCAAGGATCCGCTGTCGGCGGAAATCGACTTCGATGCTTTCGCCGCGATCGACCTGCGCGTCGCGCTGATCGTCAAAGCCGAACACGTGGAAGGTGCCGACAAGCTGCTGCGCCTGACACTGGACATCGGTGACGAGCAACGCAACGTGTTCTCGGGGATCAAAAGCGCTTATCCGGATCCGTCCAAGCTCGACGGTCGCCTGACCATGATGATTGCCAACCTCAAGCCACGGAAAATGAAGTTCGGTATCTCCGAAGGCATGGTGATGGCAGCCGGCCCTGGCGGTGAAGAGATCTACCTGCTGAGCCCGGACAGCGGCGCCAAGCCGGGTCAACGCATCAAGTAACACTTGGCAGTGAATCGATCCCACAAGCGTGCCCGGCATGCCTGTGGGATTTTTCATATCTGGCCGGATAATGCCTAACCTTAAGAGACAGCCGCCCGTTTCGCTGGCAAAACCATGACCGAACTTGTGCTTACGCTCATCAGTGCTGCGCTGCTCAACAACTTCGTGTTGCACTGGCCGCTGGGCGTCGATCCGCTGTTGGCGGGAAGTCGCCGGCAGGTGCATGCGTTGGGGCTGGCAACGTTGTGCCTGATGTCGATCGTTGGAGTCATCGGTTATGCGATCTGGCACTTTTTACTGGTGCCGCTGCAACTTGAGGCACTGCGCCTGTTGGTGTTTCTGCCGTTGAGCGTCTTGCTGATCGCGCCGCTGTTGAAACTGTTGGCGCGCGGGTTGCCGAATCTGCATTTCGAAGGGTTATGGCCGCTGTTGTTGGGCAATGCCGGTGTGCTTGGACTGGCCTTGATCAATGCGCAAAACGATCAAGGCCTGCTCCACGCGACAGCGCTGAGCCTTGGCGCCGGGCTGGGTTTCTGGCTGGTGCTGAGCCTGTTCTGCGATTTGCGTGAGCGCACGGCCGACAATGACATTCCCCTGCCCTTTCGTGGCTTGCCGATCGACCTGATCGGCGCCGGATTGATCGCAGTGATTTTTCTCGGATTCAGTGGACTGATCAAAACATGAGTCTGATTCAACGCATCGACGCCCTCCTGCCGCAGACCCAATGCGGCAAGTGCGGCCACCCCGGATGCAAACCGTACGCTGAAGGCATCGCCGACGGCGAGCCGATCAACAAATGCCCGCCCGGTGGCGACGAAACCATCGCAGCGTTGGCCGAGCTGTTGAAAGTGCCAGTGCTGGAGCTCGATATCAGTCGCGGTTCGGCGCCGCCGCAGGTCGCCTATATCCGCGAAGCCGAATGCATCGGCTGCACCAAGTGCATTCAGGCCTGCCCGATCGACGCCATCGTCGGCGCGGCGAAATTGATGCACACGGTGATCATCGATGAGTGCACCGGTTGCGACCTGTGCGTCGCGCCGTGCCCCGTCGATTGCATTGAAATGCATCCTTTGCCCTTGAACACATTGCCGGTGGTCGGTGGCCTGGCCTTCAGCCTGGAAGATCAGCGCGCGCGAGCAGCCAAACGCGATCACGCGCGGCTGCGATTCGAGCGACGCAATGATCGATTGCTGCGCGAAGAACAGCAAAAGCAGGCCGAGCGTGAAGCCCGCGCCAAACGCACTGCGCAGCCAGAGGCGACTACAAGCGATCCGGTGCAGGCAGCGCTGGAACGCGTGCGTGCGCAAAAAGCCGCGACGGCCGATGCCGCCCTGAAGAAAGCCAAGATCGATGTGGCGATGAGCCGTGCACAGCTGCACAAGTCGCTGAAAGCTTTTGGCCACCCGCCGACCTTCGAGCAACAGTCGCAATTGATCGTGCTCCAGCAACAGTTCGAAGCGGCCGAGCAGGCGTTGGCGAAACTCGAAAGCATTGCGCCACCTGCCCCGACAGTGATCGCGCCGGCGAAAGATGCCGACCTCAAACGCGCAAAAATCCAGTTGGCCATGCGCCGTGCCGAATTGAAAAAGGCACAAACCGCCGAAGCCACTCCTGAACAGATCGCCGCACTGGAACAAGCACTGCGCGATGCTGAGCAGGCTTTGCACGACGCCGAAGCCACAAGCGATCAACCAGTGCCTGACTTGGTGCGCGTCGAAAAACGCCCGATCGACAACCAGCTTCGCCAGTTGAAAACCGAATTGGCCTACGCCCGCGCCGACCTCAACAAACTCGAACGCCGCGCCGACACGCCCGACGACATCCTCGACAAGGCCCGCGCCCGCCTGCAAAACGCCGAGCGCCAGGTGCAAGACCATGTCGCCCCTTGAGGCACCCGACGATCGCCTGCGACAAGCGATGAAGCTTGTGCTGCTTGCCCTGCTGCCGGGGCTGCTGGTGATGTTCTGGTGGTACGGTTGGGGCGTATTGATCAACCTGGTGCTGGCCGTTGCCACGGCTATGACCGTCGAGGTGATTGTCACTCGATTGCGCCGCCAACCCTTACAGCCGACGCTGAGTGATGGCAGCGCGATCGTCAGCGCAACATTGCTCGCCGCCGCGTTGCCGCCCTATTGCCCGTGGTGGCTGACAGCGACGGCGGTGGCTGCAGGCCTGCTGTTCGGCAAGCATTTGTACGGCGGTGTCGGCAAAAATCCGTTCAATCCGGCGATGCTTGGTTTTGCCTTGGCCATGGTGATGTTCCCGCAACCGATGACCCATTGGCCGGCGCACGGCCTGGATCTTTCGGCAGCGGTTCAACAAGTGTTCAATATCGGTCAGGCGCCGGACGCCTGGGTGCAGGCCACTGCACTGGACAGTCTGCGCATCAACAAAAGCCTGACCATGGATGAACTGTTCGCCAGTCATTCGGCGTTCGGGCATTTCGGCGGTCGCGGGGTGGAATGGGTAAACCTGGCGTTTCTCGGCGGCGGGCTGTTTTTGCTGCAGCGCCGCGTGATCGCCTGGCATGCACCGGTCGGCATGCTCGCCAGTCTGTTTGTGGTCAGCCTGCTGTGCTGGAACGGTTCGGGATCGGACTCGCATGGTTCACCGCTGTTTCATCTGCTCAGCGGTGCAACCATGCTGGGCGCGTTCTTCATCATTACCGAACCGGTCTCGGGCGCCAGAAGTGCTTTCGCCCGCCTGTTGTTTGGCGTCGGCGTCGGGCTGCTGACTTACCTGATCCGCACGTGGGGCGGCTACCCTGACGGCGTGGCGTTTGCGGTGCTGCTGATGAATCTCTGCGTACCGACGCTGGAGCGTTTTGCCGCCAGCCGCCAGCCATCGGTGCAGTCATGAATCGGGCAACCCAACTGGTGACGCTGGGGCTGCTGGCACTCGTCGGTATCAGTGCAACCTATGTTGTACAGCGCATCAATGCGCCGCAGATCAGCGCGCAACAGCGCTTGCTCGACAGCCGCAAACTGCTCGACGTCCTCCCCGCAGAAGCCTACGACAACCAACCTTTGGCGCAGCCGTTGGCGTTGGTCGACCCTGCGCTTGCCCACAGCACGCTGACCGGCGGTTATCGTGCGACCAAGACCGGGCAAACGGTGGCCATATTGCTGCGCAGTGAAACTCAGGGCTATGCCGGCCCACTTGAACTGCTGATCGCGATTGATGCCAACGGCAAACTGCTCGGAGTGAAAACCCTCAGGCAAAACGAGACGCCTTCATTGGGCGGGCCTATCGGCGACTGGCCCAACAGTTGGCTGCAGATGTTTTCCGGGAAAAGCATTGGCGATCCGCCAGACGCAGGCTGGGCGTTGAAAAAGGATCAGGGCCAGTTCGATCAGATGGCCGGCGCCACCATCACCTCCCGCGCTGCGATCAATGCCATCCACGATGCCTTGCGCTACTTTGATCAGCATCGCGCGCAATTACTGGGGAGTGGCGCATGAACCGGTCAACGGCCCTGTCGAACTCAATGATGCTGGTGCTACTGCTGGGGGCCACGAATTCGTTGGCCGCAGCGCTGGGGACAATGCTGATGTTTGCCGTTGTGCTTGGCGGTTTCAGTTTGTGCATGGCCCCCCTGCGTTCGCGCATGGACGGCTCAAGAGCCTTGATGGCGAGTCTGTTGCTCGCGGCGACGTTAACCGATTGCGCTGACCTCCTTGCCCAACGCTGGTTTCTGCCATGGCAGCAGGCTTTCGGCCTTTATGGCGGATTGATCGCGCTGCAATGCGTGGTGCTGGAACACAGCGGTTTCTTTCGCCAGCCGCTGGCACAACGCTGCAGGTTTTGCGCACGGTCTGCCGGCTTGATGTTGCTGCTCGCCGTGCTGCGCGAACTCATTGGTCACGGCACTCTCGGCCGGGGATTGTCAGAACACTGGCACGGTCTGATTTTATTCCGCGACGGTCTGCCTCTGGTAACCCTGGTACCCGGCGCATTCCTGCTGCTGGGGCTGTTGCTTGCCGCCCGGGAGGCGTGCACCCGCTCGAACTCAATTTCCAAGGAATCGCATCGCCCATGAATGCCGCAAAACGTCTTGAGATCTTTCGCAGACTGCATGAAGACAATCCCGAGCCGAAGACTGAACTGGCGTATTCCTCGCCTTTCGAATTGCTGATTGCGGTGATTCTCTCGGCGCAATCGACCGATGTCGGCGTCAACAAGGCCACGGCGAAACTGTTCCCGGTCGCCAATACACCGGCAGCGATTCATGCCTTGGGCGTCGAAGGGTTGTCCGAATACATCAAGACCATCGGCCTCTATAACAGCAAAGCGAAAAACGTCATCGAGACCTGCCGCTTGCTGGTCGAGCGCCACGGCAGTGAAGTGCCACAAACGCGCGAAGAGCTGGAAGCCTTGCCCGGCGTGGGTCGCAAGACTGCCAACGTGGTGCTCAACACCGCATTTCGTCAATTGACCATGGCGGTCGACACGCACATTTTTCGCGTCAGCAACCGCACCGGCATCGCCCCGGGCAAGAATGTGGTCGAAGTTGAAAAAAAGCTGATGAAGTTTGTACCCAAGGAATTCCTGCTCGATTCCCATCACTGGCTGATTCTGCACGGACGCTACGTGTGCCTGGCGCGCAAGCCACGCTGCGGCAGCTGTCGGATCGAAGATTTGTGCGAGTACAAAGACAAAACCTCGGACGATTGACTGGCTATTAGGTTTATCGATTCGTCGATTGAAAAAATCTTTTTTACCCGCCGCTGGATTGTCGATATAAGGGGCGCCAAAGGCATTATTCGCCGGGAGTCAGCTTATGAGTAGCGACAAAGAGCAACTGGATATAGATGACGATATCGCTGCAGAAACTGATGACGCCGAACCTGTGGTCGAAGTCGCCAAGACCAATCTGAGCAAGCGCCGCACTATTGATAACATGTTGGAGGAGCGCCGTTTGCAGAAGCAATTGGCCGATTACGATTTTGATGACTGATACTTGAAAGCCTCCCGAACGGAGGCTTTTTTTTTGCCTGCTACCCGCTGAAACCGATCGGCCCATGATCCTGTCGTGCGGCGAAATGATCAGACGAGCCCATTACGCTGCGCCAACTCAATCAGATCCACCAGAGATCGCGCATTAAGCTTGAGCAACAAGCGCGTCTTGTAGGTGCTGACAGTCTTGTTACTCAGAAACATGCCATCGGCGATTTCCTTGTTGGTTTTACCCCGCGCCAATTGTTGCAGGACCATCATTTCTCGCCCGGAAAGGCGATCGACCATATCGGCTTCGCTGGCATTGCCCAAACTGGTACGCACTGTATGCAATGCCTGATTGGGGAAATAACTATAGCCCGACAATACCGCCTTGATCGCACTGAGCAACTCCGTCAAATCCTGCTGTTTGCAAACATAACCCGCAGCGCCCGATTGCATGCACCGCATGGAAAAGTGCCCCGGTGCCTGAGACGTCAACACCAGGACTTTCATCGGCATGGCCACTGAACTTAATCGTGCAATAACTTCCAGGCCATCAAGTTTGGGAATGCCGATATCCAGTATCACGATGTCAGGCATTTGTTCGCGCGCCAGTTGCAACGCATCCACACCATTATCGGTTTCCGCGATGACTTCGTAGCCATGACGCTCCATCAGCATACGTACCGCAAGACGAATGACGGGGTGATCATCCACGATCAGCACTTTATTCATGGGCAGGTCCAATTTCGCTGTTCGAATTTCTAGAACCCGCACCTTAGCTCAGTCATATCGCCCGTGGCATGACGGAGTTCCCTTGCACTTGCAGCGAAAGACGTGCCCTACAGTCAATGAAGATTATTCCTACAAAAAATGCATTTGAAACGTTCAGGCAAGCGGAACTTGATGCTTGCCGGTTATTTTTCTCACCCGGTGACGTTCCTCTACATCCGGTCTGACACCCATGGAATCCTTCTCCTGCCAGCGGCCAACGGGTGCCTGTTTGCAAGCTGCAAGTCGCAAGCCGCGAAAACAACGGCGCGTCAAAAACTATGCAACAAGAAACTTCAAGACAGCAGATAGCTTTTGATACCGGCCACTGACACTAATAACATCCGTTAGACCCGGAACAAACTAACAGACAACTTAAAACAACCTGGAGCGTCACCCAATGAGAAGAAAAAACATACTGAACATAAAAAGAAAAATATCCAACCCGATGACGGTAATAGCCATATTCGCTTTTATCTCAGAGACTTCGGCTGCGGTTTCATTGCCTTTTCTGGACAATGCCGAACGGGAGATTTACATCTGGTTTCTTATCAGTTTTCCTTTTTACCTGTTACTTCTTTTCTTCATCACACTCAACTTCAACTACCGCTCTCTCTACGCCCCTTCTGACTTCGACAAGGACGACCACTTCCTGAAAGCGTTTGAGGACAACAAACCCATCGGACGCCAACGGCGCGCAGACAATTCACCCGATCCTCCCCTGGCAGGGTGCCGCGTAAACTCCCCTTGGGTCGAGTACTGCATTCAACTGTCGAAATCAACGAACACATTGTCCGTCATTGATGTGCGCCTGATGAGCACCCAGAGTGAATTCGAGCAGTTAAAGGAGGACTTTCCACTGCCCGGCAAACACTCGCCGCGCATTATTCTGTTCCTCACTGACTCGACATCAGATGCACAACTCAAGCCCGTCATCCTCTGCCACATCAAACACATCAGGAAGACCGCAGGCAGCACGATCTACATGGTGTACAACGCGAGCACGCAGGTGGCGACAACGCTGAGAGGACATTGACCGGCGGGTGTAAAGCTTGCAAGAAAGACACGCCAGCATTGGCGCAAGACACTGCACGAGAAAGATTCGCCAAGTGAAGACTTTTGAACAACAACGCCCTTGCCAGAGTGATAAGGGCGTTGTTTTTATTGCGCGTCTGAAGGGATCAGAACAGCTTGCGGCCCTTGTTGGCAGCAATACGCATGCGCAGCGCGTTGAGCTTGATGAAGCCCGCCGCGTCGGCCTGGTTGTAAGCACCGCCGTCTTCTTCGAAGGTCGCGATGTTGGAATCGAACAGCGAATCGTCGGACTTGCGGCCAGTGACGATCACGTTGCCTTTGTACAACTTCAGGCGCACAACGCCGTTCACGTTGACCTGCGAAGCGTCGATCATCTGCTGCAGCATCAGACGCTCTGGGCTCCACCAGTAACCGGTGTAGATCAGGCTGGCGTATTTCGGCATCAGCTCGTCTTTGAGGTGAGCGACTTCGCGGTCCAGGGTGATCGATTCGATGGCGCGGTGAGCGCGCAGCATGATGGTGCCACCCGGGGTTTCGTAGCAGCCACGGGACTTCATGCCGACGTAACGGTTTTCGACGATGTCGAGACGGCCGATACCGTGAGCGCCACCGATCTTGTTCAGCGTCGCCAGCACGGTAGCCGGGGTCATTTCGACGCCGTCCAAGGCAACGATGTCGCCGTTACGGTAAGTCAGTTCAAGGTATTGTGCTTTGTCAGGAGCGTTCTCCGGGGAGACGGTCCATTTCCACATGTCTTCTTCGTGCTCGGTCCAGGTGTCTTCCAGCACGCCGCCTTCATAGGAGATGTGCAGCAGGTTGGCGTCCATCGAGTACGGGGACTTCTTCTTGCCGTGACGCTCGATCGGGATCGCATGCTTCTCGGCGTAGTCCATCAGCTTCTCGCGGGACAGCAAGTCCCACTCACGCCAAGGGGCAATCACTTTTACGCCAGGCTTGAGTGCGTAGGCACCCAGCTCGAAACGCACCTGATCGTTGCCCTTGCCAGTCGCGCCATGGGAAATGGCGTCAGCGCCGGTTTCGTTGGCGATTTCGATCAGGCGCTTAGCGATCAGCGGACGTGCGATGGAAGTACCCAGCAGGTACTCACCTTCGTAAACGGTGTTGGCGCGGAACATCGGGAACACGAAATCACGCACGAACTCTTCGCGCAGATCGTCGATGTAGATTTCTTTGACGCCCATGGCCTGAGCCTTGGCGCGGGCCGGCTCGACCTCTTCGCCTTGACCGAGATCAGCGGTGAAGGTCACCACTTCACAGTTATAAGTATCCTGCAGCCACTTGAGGATCACCGAAGTGTCCAGGCCGCCGGAATACGCCAGAACGACCTTGTTTACGTCCGCCATGCCATCACTCCACGGGGTTCTACGGAAAGCCGAGGAGTCTACCGCTCAAACGCGATAATTTACAGAGGCGCGACAGCTTAAGACGACAAAGCGACAGAATCTGTCGAGAGCGCGACGATGACCGGCGGGTCAGGAAGTCGCTGCAGTGCTGGCTGGGGTGCTCGCTTGCGGCGCCGGAGCGGTGACCGGAGCCACGCGCGCCAGTTTGACATTGACCCGGCGGTTCTTCGCGCGATTGGCCGCATTGCTGTTCGGCACAATCGGGTATTGCTCGCCATGGAAACGCACGGTGATCTGCGATTCCTGAATGCCGTTGGCCTTGAAGAAGTCGACCACCGCCAGCGCCCGACGGCGTGACAGTTCGCGGTTGGTCAGGCGATTGCCGCTGTTGTCGGAATGGCCATCGAGTTCGATGTGATTGACCGTCGGATCAGCCTTCATGAACTCAAGCATCACCTGCAGCTTGGCCTTCGCGGCGGCGTCCAGATCAACGCCTTCGCCGGGGAAGCCGATTTGCGACTGCTTGATCTGCTCGAAATTCTGCGGCAGCAATTTCGCCACGCAGGACTGATAGTCGTTAAACGCCTTGCTGAATTTCACCGGCAATAAACGTACTTCCGACACGCGGCCATCGCCTGAAGCACGACGCACGACCGGACTGCGACCGTCGAGCAGACCGCTGATCAGACCGCCGGCCTGGGACTGCGAACTGCTGAACAATACGTTGCCACTGCCAAGCCTGACATTGCCCAGGTTGATGTCGCCACGCCCCGGCTGCCATGGCGCGGCCGCGGCCAGCAGAGTCGCCGAACCGCCGCCAAGCATGGCGTTGTAGGCATTCAGACGGAAGATCGCCTGCTCGCCCGCCTTGCGCACGAACTCGCCCGAGCCGAAATCGGTGATCGGCTGGCTCAGGCGACATTCGAACTTGTCGCCGGCGACCGTCCACTCAATGTTCTCCAGACGTGTCTGGTACGTGAGCGCCATCGCGGGGAGGCTGGCAAACACACTGAGCAAGGCTAAATAACGCTGGCGCACGGGAGGCTCCATTGGCTTCTGAAACACAAAGACCGATTCACACTATGTTTACGGCATACCTACGGGATATCGGAAGCTTCCCGCAAAACTTGATAGCGAGTGCCTGCAAGAGTCTTTTCCGGTAGCATTCGCCTCAGTTTGACCCGCCTGGAATCCCCTCATGTCCGACCGCCTGACCCTGCTGCGTCCCGACGACTGGCACATTCATCTTCGCGATGGTGCCGTGTTGACCAATACCGTTGCCGATGTTGCGCGCACTTTTGGCCGCGCGATCATCATGCCCAACCTGGTACCTCCGGTGCGCAACGCCGCTGAAGCCGACGGCTATCGGCAGCGGATTCTTGCTGCCCGCCCGGCCGGCAGTCGCTTTGAGCCGCTGATGGTGCTGTACCTCACCGACCGCACCCAGCCCGAAGAAATTCGTGAAGCCAAGGCCAGCGGTTTTGTCTACGCCGCCAAGCTGTACCCGGCCGGGGCAACCACCAACTCCGATTCCGGCGTGACCAGCATCGACAAGATTCTGCCGGCGATCGAAGCCATGGCCGAAGTCGGCATGCCGCTGTTGATCCACGGTGAAGTCACCCGTGGCGACGTCGATGTGTTCGACCGCGAAAAGATTTTCATCGATGAGCACATGCGCCGCGTGGTCGAGCGCTTTCCAACGCTCAAAGTGGTGTTCGAACACATCACCACCGCCGACGCCGTGCAGTTCGTCAACGAGGCTTCGGCCAACGTTGGTGCGACCATCACTGCGCATCACCTGCTCTATAACCGCAACCACATGCTGGTGGGCGGAATTCGGCCGCACTTCTATTGCCTGCCGATCCTCAAGCGCAACACACACCAGGAAGCCCTGCTCGACGCCGCCACCAGCGGCAGCGCGAAGTTCTTCCTTGGCACCGATTCGGCACCGCACGCCCAGCACGCCAAGGAAGCCGCTTGCGGCTGCGCCGGCTGCTACACAGCGTACGCCGCCATCGAAATGTACGCCGAAGCCTTCGAACAGCGTAACGCGCTGGACAAACTCGAAGCCTTCGCCAGCCTCAACGGCCCGCGTTTCTACGGCCTGCCGGCAAACACCGATCGCATTACCCTGGTTCGTGAAGAATGGACCGCCCCGACCAGCCTGCCGTTTGGCGAGCTGACCGTTATCCCGCTGCGCGCCGGTGAAAAACTGCGCTGGCGCCTGCTGGAGGAACACGCGTGAGTGAAGACCATTTCGACGACGAACTGGACGGTCAAAGTGGTGGTGGCGGTTCCCGTCACCCAATGGCAGCACGCTTTCGCGGCTATCTGCCGGTAGTCGTCGACGTAGAAACCGGTGGCTTCAACTCGGCTACCGATGCGTTGCTGGAGATTGCTGCGACCACCATCGCCATGGATGAAAAGGGTTTCGTATACCCCGACCACACCTACTTCTTCCGCGTTGAGCCGTTCGAAGGCGCCAACATCGAAGCAGCAGCGCTGGAGTTCACCGGGATCAAGCTCGATCACCCACTGCGCATGGCCGTCAGTGAAGAAACCGCGCTGACCGACATCTTCCGTGGCATTCGCAAAGCGCTGAAGGCCAACGGCTGCAAGCGCGCGATTCTGGTCGGCCACAACAGCAGCTTCGACCTCGGCTTCCTCAACGCTGCGGTCGCGCGCCTGGACATGAAGCGCAACCCGTTCCACCCATTCTCCAGCTTCGACACCGCAACACTGGCCGGTCTGGCCTACGGTCAAACCGTACTGGCAAAAGCCTGCCAAGCCGCCGACATCGACTTCGACGGCCGTGAGGCGCACTCCGCGCGTTACGACACCGAGAAAACCGCTGAGCTGTTCTGTGGCATCGTCAACCGCTGGAAACAGATGGGCGGCTGGGAAGATTTCGACGACTGATCCTCGTTGAGTAAATCCCGCGCATAAAAAAACCGGCCACTTGGGCCGGTTTTCTTATTAATGCTTGTACAGTTTGAATTCTCGATCAATCCACACGACATAAAAAATCCGATGGTTCTTGTAACCCACCATCGCTACACGCTCGAAAGCCCGAAACACCAACAATCTGACATCACCTGTTAAAAAAGCAGGTATCCCCACTTTCAGGCTGTTTCTCTCAATTGTTTCACACCCATACCGATGCCTGTGCTCCTTGCGCAATTCTCTCCAAGGCATCTTTCCCAGGATCCTGAGACGCTCAAGCATTTTCGACCGTTCTACGGCCTCGCAATCTTGAATGCACCAGCCATTCTGCAAATACTCAAATGAGAAAACCGGAGGTCGCGCTTCCGATGAGTCCATTTCGATTGTGGACGTCCGTGCCGTTACTATCACCGCCGCATCGCGTTCCCTGCGTTTGAACTTGGCCATTTTTCAGTTCACCAAATGCTCCCGAAAATACTCCTGCATCTCGCAGGCGGGAATTTCTCTGCTGAACTCCCCTTCCTTGAAGTTTTTACGCCATGGGGCCTCTTCATGCGTCAACTGACGCAGTTTCCACGCCGAGAATTGGCCATAAACGTCGAACACTTCGTTGAGCAGAGTTTGTTGTTTCGTACTGAAAACATCGGGATTGAAATCACTTGGAGGAGGAATGGCACTCGATCCAAATTGGCTGAATCTTCGATACAGATCCGGAACCACTGGCCCGTGCATCCACGCTTCCAGCTTTTCAGGGAAGAGAGCCTCACCATGGACTGCCAGACTGAACCCTTGCGCGTAATAAACCATTTTTTGAATCTTGAGATTGGAGATCTCGCCCTCATGCCCTTCCAGGCAGAGGAAATAATCCGCAACGTCCAAGCTACTCGGCATTTGAATCCCCTTCTGCATCATGCAATCCATTGCACCGTTCTTACTGAACTGAGGCGCGATTCAGGCCAAGGCAATCGCCCTCTTCACCCGTTATCGCTCGACCATCACCCTATCCAACCACTGTTCAGTCATCCAGTATTTTTCCCAGGAATTTGAAACAAATAATGCCGAGAGATTGCTGCTCACAATTCTGCGCATAAAAAAACCGGCCACTTGGGCCGGTTTTTTTGTACCTCGACGTTGCGCCTTACAGGGCAGCAGCGTTCTCGGTCAGGTAGGCAGCAACGCCTTCTGGCGAAGCGTTCATGCCTTTGTCGCCTTTTTTCCAGTTGGCAGGGCAGACTTCGCCGTGCTCTTCGTGGAATTGCAGAGCGTCGACCAGACGGATCAGCTCTTCCATGTTACGGCCCAGCGGCAGGTCGTTGATGATCTGCGAGCGGACAACGCCTTTGTCGTCGATCAGGAACGCGCCACGGAACGCTACGCCGCCTTCCGACTCAACGTCGTAGGCTTTAGCGATGTCGTGCTTCATGTCGGCAGCCATGGTGTATTTCACCTGGCCGATGCCGCCATTGTTCACTGGAGTGTTGCGCCATGCGTTGTGAGTGAAGTGCGAGTCGATCGACACAGCGATCACTTCAACGTTGCGGGCCTTGAAGTCAGCCATGCGGTTGTCCAGAGCGATCAGCTCGGACGGGCAGACGAAGGTGAAGTCCAGTGGGTAGAAGAACACCAGGCCGTATTTGCCTTTGATGGCCGAGGACAGGGTGAAGCTGTCAACGATCTCGCCATTGCCGAGTACGGCCGGGACGGTGAAGTCAGGGGCTTGTTTGCCTACGAGTACGCTCATTGATATCTCCTGGTGTAAAAACTTGAAGTTCAGGGTTTGCGCCAGCCTGCCATCCTCAGACGACAGCCCTGTGACACGAACCCCCTTCGCAAGGGCCGACCATCATACACTGCGAATTTGGCCTGTCCTTAACGGTTTTTCAAAGCAGGCGCAGAACGGCGCTGCATTTACGGGGCCAGGCAAATCGCCAGCAAATGCCGTTCGTCAGTCACAGCTGTCAATCTGCTGAAGCGCCCGGAAAGCACTTTGACAATCATTCTCGTTAACATTAAGATCCATCGCAATTGAGTCACAACCAGCGACGGTTCTCACTTATGTATGTTTGTCTCTGCACTGGCGTCACCGACGGACAGATCCGCGAAGCGATCTATGAAGGTTGCTGCAGCTATAAAGAAGTCCGCCAGGCCACCGGCGTCGCCAGCCAATGCGGCAAATGTGCCTGCCTTGCCAAGGAAGTGGTCCGTGAAACCCTGACCAAGCTGCAAACCGCTCAGGCTGCGATCCCCTACCCGGTAGAATTTACTGCTGCGTAATAACACCCCATTTCAAAGAACCGGACTTATGTCCGGTTTTTTTATGCCTGTAAATCAACTGCTTAGGCTCTAGACGCGGAACACAAACATTCTTATTCCGATTAATTTTCATATATTATTCAATAACTTAGGTTTGACACTTATAAGTACGAAGCTCAAACTCTGCCGTATATACAACGAATACAGGGCAGGACTCCGATCATGAAAGGCGACATCACAGTCATCCAGCATCTCAACAAGATCCTTGCCAATGAGCTGGTCGCGATCAATCAGTACTTCCTGCATGCACGCATGTACGAAGATTGGGGTCTGAACAAGCTCGGCAAACATGAATACAAAGAATCCATCGACGAGATGAAACACGCGGACAAGCTGATCAAGCGCATCCTGTTCCTTGAAGGCCTGCCAAACGTGCAGGACTTGGGCAAGCTGCACATCGGCGAGCACACCAAGGAAATGCTGGAGTGCGATCTGCGTATCGAGAAGACCGGCCACGCTGACCTGAAAACCGCGATCGCGCATTGCGAAACCGTCGGCGACTTCGGTAGCCGTGAACTGCTCGAAGACATTCTCGAATCCGAAGAAGAACATATCGACTGGCTGGAAACCCAACTGGGCCTGATCGATAAAGTCGGTCTTGAGAACTATCTGCAATCGCAGATGGGCGAAGAGTAGGAGCTGCCGCAGGCTGCGATCTTTTCAGATTGCACCGGCAACTTGCAGTAACGTTTCGGACGCACTAAAAAGCCCCGCCCTCTTTCGAGGTGCGGGGCTTTTTATTGGCTGAAGATCAAAAGATCGCAGCCTCGTTTCACTCGACAGCTCCTACACAAGCAGGAGGTGTCGGGTGAAACCCAGCCTTATCAGGCTTCGGACTTGTTCGCCGCTGCTGCTTCAACAGCCGACTTGATGGTGCTTTGCAGCGAACCGTCTGCAGCCATCTCGGTCATGATGTCGCTACCGCCGACCAGCTCACCACCGACCCACAGTTGCGGGAAAGTCGGCCAGTTGGCGTACTTAGGCAGGTTGGCGCGGATTTCCGGGTTCTGCAGGATGTCCACGTACGCAAACTTTTCGCCACACGCCATGACAGCCTGCGCAGCTTTCGCGGAGAAGCCACACTGTGGGGCATTCGGCGAGCCTTTCATGTAAAGCAGAATGGTGTTGTTGGCAATCTGCTCTTTAATCGTTTCGATGATATCCATGGAGCACCTCGGCTGAACTTTCCGACTCATGGGTCGGCACGGTGACGCATTGTAACGGAATCCCGAGCGCCATGCTCGGTCTCCCCGACGGTCACGTTCAAGCCGCCGCCACCGTCACCGGCACGCCGTTCAGCGCAGCATTGCCGGACAACTCGTCGAGCTGACACTCATCGGTCAGGTCATTGGCGCTCGAACCCGGCTGACTACTGGCAATCGCCATCTGCACGCCCGGGCGCGCATGGCCCCAGCCGTGCGGCAGGCTGACAACGCCTTTCATCATGTCCAGACTGCCGAGCACTTCCACTTCGATCTGCCCGACCCGCGAACTGACGCGTACCCGCTGACCGTCGTTGAGCCCACGGCTGGCGAGATCGTCCGGGTGCATCAGCAATTGATGACGCGGCTTGCCCTTCACCAGGCGGTGATAGTTATGCATCCACGAGTTGTTGCTGCGCACATGGCGGCGGCCAATCATCAACAGCTCATCGGCGGCCGGCGCCTGTAATGCAGCAAAACGCGCAAGGTCAGCGAGAATCTCTGGCGGAGCGGCCTGCACTCGCTGATTCGGCGTTTTCAGGCGTGACGCCAGATTCGCTTTCAGCGCACCCAAATCAATCCCGTGAGGATGATCAAACAGCGTTGCCAGCGAGAGTTTTTGCTCGCTGGCGTCACCGTACCGGCCCATGCGCAGGCCCATGTCGATCATCTTCGCCGGCGGCATCGTCGGCTTCAGCTCTTTGCCGGTTTTCTCGGCAAACGCCTTGGCCAGGCCAACGAAGATCTCCCAGTCATGCAGCGCGCCTTGGGGCTTGGCGAGGATCGCACGGTTGAAGCGCGTGACGTTACGCACTGCGAACAGATTGAACGTGGTGTCGTAGTGATCGTTCTCCAGCGCCGAGGTCGACGGCAGGATCAGGTCGGCGTAACGCGTGGTTTCGTTGATGTACAGATCGATACTGAGCATGAACTCCAACCCGTCCAGCGCCTGTTCCAGCTGGCGTCCGTTCGGCGTCGACAACACCGGATTACCCGCCACGGTGATCAGCGCGCGGATCTGCCCCTCGCCCTCGGTGAGCATTTCTTCAGCCAGCGCTGAGACCGGCAACTCACCGCCGTATTCGGGACGCCCGGAAACACGGCTCTGCCACTGGTTGAAATGCCCACCCGAAGTCGACGCCACCAAGTCCACGGCGGGTTCGGTGCACAGCGCACCGCCAACTCGGTCGAGGTTGCCGGTGACCAGATTGATCAACTGCACCACCCAATGGCAAAGCGTGCCAAAGGCCTGGGTTGAAACGCCCATGCGTCCATAGCAAACCGCACTCGGCGCCGCAGCAAAATCCCGCGCCAGTTGGCGGATCTGCTCGGCAGGTACGGCGCACAATGGGCTCATTGCCTCGGCGGTGAACGTCTGCACCGCAGCGCGCACCTCGTCCAGGCCATCAATCGGCAGATGACTGTCGCGGGTCAGCTCTTCACTGAACAGCGTGTTGAGCACGCCAAACAACAACGCCGCATCACCGCCCGGGCGCACGAACAAATGCTGATCGGCCATCGCCGCCGTTTCGCTGCGCCGTGGATCGACCACAACGACTTTACCGCCCCGCGCCTGGATTGCCTTTAAACGTTTCTCAACATCTGGCACGGTCATGATGCTGCCGTTGGACGCCAACGGGTTGCCGCCGAGGATCAGCATGAAGTCGGTGTGATCGATGTCCGGAATCGGCAGCAGCAGCCCGTGGCCGTACATCAGATAGCTGCTCAGGTGATGCGGTAACTGATCGACCGACGTCGCCGAATAGCGATTGCGCGTTTTCAGCAATCCCAGGAAATAATTGCTGTGGGTCATCAGCCCGTAGTTGTGCACGCTCGGGTTGCCTTGATAGACCGCCACCGCGTTCTGGCCGTGACGCTCTTGAATCGCCGCCAGTTTCTCGGCCACCAGCGCAAAGGCTTCGTCCCATGCGATCGGCATCCATTCGCTACCCACGCGACGCATCGGCTGACGCAGGCGATCCGGATCATTCTGGATATCTTGCAGCGCCACAGCTTTGGGGCAGATGTGGCCACGGCTGAAAGTGTCCAGCGCATCGCCCTTGATCGAGGTGATCGCGACGTTGCCATCGGTTTCAGTGGTCTCGATGGTCAGGCCGCAAATGGCCTCACACAGGTGGCAGGCACGGTGATGGAGAGTCTTGGTCATGGCCAGTCTCTGTCTTGTTCTGGGCGGGCAATTACGCCTGCGGGAACAAAACTATGGCCCTCGCACCGATCAGGCGCCAGCGACGTTCGTCTTGTGAATCGACGGTTATCAGGTGCGCCGATAGACCGCCGCGATCAACTGGAGGGCAATTGGGGCGGCGCGGCCAACTGGATTTCCTGGATGGTTTCGATCTGCTCGTGGGCGACGTGGACGCCAGTGAGTTCGCCGATCAACCGCCAATGCTCGTCGAGCCCGGCGCTGATGGTGGCCATGCGATCAATCATGTGGCGGCCGGCGGATTTGACCACGTCGTCTTCGCTGCGCAGCAGTTCGAAAGACATTGAAGTGACCGATGCGGTGAGATGGGTCAGAGAGCGAGCCGTGTGGCCCAGCAATTCCATTAACAGTTTTTCTTTCGATTCCATGCGGAGGCTTCCTGCGTCGCTCGAAAGTTATTTATAACCCAGCACTTTGCTTTAGCAAATGTTTCAGGCTGAGCATCCGACCAAATGGTGGCATGGCGCCACGATCGCAAACCGACCCAGCTGACTCGATCCGCGCCACGCCGCATTGCCAAGCCCCGCGAGGCCAGTGTACAAAGAAGCTCGCGGCGGCCCTGAACCCGGCTGCCAATGCGCGACTGCAACATCCTGTGCACCCTTCGATTCCCGCAAAAACCGTAGCCTATTGGAAAAACGCGACATTTAGTGTCAATATCGCGCCTCCCCCTATTTCGTCGCCCCGTGCGGCTTACGCCGCAGGTCTCGCCCGTTGTTCCGTTAAACAAGGCTTTGAGCATCTGCGGTTTGTAGCAAAAAGGTAGTCAATGATGAGCGCAAGGCACTTTCTCTCCCTGATGGATTGCACGCCCGAAGAGCTGGTCAGCGTGATCCGTCGAGGCGTTGAGCTCAAGGACCTGCGTAACCGCGGCGTACTGTTCGAGCCTCTGAAAAACCGCGTGCTGGGCATGATCTTCGAGAAATCCTCGACCCGTACGCGGATCTCCTTCGAGGCGGGCATGATCCAGCTCGGCGGCCAGGCGATCTTTCTTTCGCCACGTGACACCCAACTGGGCCGTGGCGAGCCGATCGGCGACTGCGCCATCGTCATGTCGAGCATGCTCGATGCGGTGATGATCCGTACCTTTGCCCACAGCACCCTGACCGAATTCGCCGCCAATTCGCGCGTGCCGGTGATCAACGGCCTGTCCGATGACCTGCACCCGTGCCAGTTGCTGGCCGACATGCAGACGTTCCTTGAGCATCGCGGTTCGATTCAGGGTAAGACCGTGGCCTGGATCGGCGACGGCAACAACATGTGCAACAGCTATATAGAAGCGGCCATCCAGTTCGACTTCCAGTTGCGCGTCGCCTGCCCGGAAGGCTACGAACCCAACCCCGAATTTGTCGCCAAGGCTGGCGATCGCGTGACCATCGTCCGTGACCCGCAAGACGCCGTGCGCGGTGCACACCTGGTGAGCACCGATGTCTGGACTTCGATGGGTCAGGAAGAGGAAACTGCCAAGCGCCTCAAGCTGTTCGCGCCGTTCCAGGTCAACCGTGCCGTGCTCGACCTCGCTGCCGAGGACGTGCTGTTCATGCACTGCCTGCCGGCGCACCGTGGCGAAGAAATCAGTCTCGACCTGCTTGATGACCCGCGCTCCGTCGCTTGGGATCAGGCAGAAAACCGTCTCCACGCACAGAAGGCCCTGCTCGAGTTCCTCGTCGAACCGGCATATCACCACGCATGAGCCATGAATTACTGCTGAACCTGCGCAACCTCGCTTGCGGCTATCAAGATCAACGTGTGGTGCAGAACCTCAATCTGCACCTCAACGCCGGTGACATCGGCTGTTTGCTGGGCTCGTCCGGCTGCGGCAAGACCACTACCCTGCGCGCCATCGCCGGTTTCGAGCCGGTGCACGAGGGCGAAATCACCCTTGGCGGCGAGACTATTTCCAGCGCCGGCTTCACTCTGGCACCGGAGAAACGCCGGATCGGTATGGTGTTTCAGGACTACGCGCTGTTTCCGCACCTGAGTGTTGCGGACAACATCGCCTTCGGTATTCGCAAGCACCCGAACAAGGCGCGTGTGACCGAAGAGCTGCTCGAACTGGTCAACCTGAAGAATCTCGGCAAGCGCTTCCCGCACGAGTTGTCCGGCGGCCAGCAACAACGTGTCGCCCTCGCCCGTGCGTTGGCGCCGGAGCCGCAATTGCTGCTGCTCGACGAGCCGTTCTCCAACCTTGATGGCGAGTTGCGGCGCAAGCTCAGCCATGAGGTGCGCGACATCCTCAAGGCCCGTGGCACCAGTGCGATTCTGGTGACTCACGACCAGGAAGAAGCCTTTGCCGTCAGCGATCACGTTGGCGTGTTCAAGGAAGGTCGACTGGAGCAGTGGGACACGCCTTACAACCTGTATCACGAACCGGCAACGCCGTTTGTGGCGAGTTTTATCGGTCAGGGCTACTTCATTCGCGGCCAGCTCGGCAGCCCGGAATCGGTGCAGACCGAGTTGGGTGAGTTGCGCGGTAATCGGGCTTATACCTGGCCGATTGGCGGGGCGGTGGATGTATTGCTGCGTCCGGATGACATTGTTTATGCGCCGGACAGTGAGTTGAAAGCGCGGATTGTTGGCAAGACCTTCCTGGGTGCTTCGACGTTGTATCGTCTGCAATTGCCGACTGGGGCGCAGCTGGAATCGATTTTCCCGAGCCATGCTGATCATCAGGTGGGTGCGCAAGTGGGGATTCGGGTTGCCGCCGAACATCTGGTGTTGTTTCAGGCATCGGGCAGCACCGCTGCACAGATTCCCGCGGTGGAAAACGGCGTCCGCCGCTACAGCACTGCCCTCTGATCCAACACCGAATCGAAATGTGGGTGGCTTTTGTGGCGAGGGGATTTATCCCCGATGGGGCGCGAAGCGGCCCTTAATCCTGCCAGCGCGGAGCATCTGTTGCTCCGCATGCAATGGTTTTGGGGCTGCTACGCAGCCCATCGGGGATAAATCCCCTCGCCACAAAGTTTCACTCCTACAAGGGGTTCGGACTCATCCCAAGATCAGGGTGCCGCTGGCAACCAGCGTCGCATTGCCGCCGATCTTCACCCGCTCGCCTTCCAGCCGACAAAACAACTCCCCGCCCCGCGCCGAACGCTGGCATGCGGTCAGGCTCGATTTGCCCAGACGCTTGGACCAATACGGAATCAAGCTGCAGTGCGTCGAACCGGTCACCGGGTCCTCATTGATGCCAATTGCCGGGGCGAAATAGCGCGAGACGAAATCGTGCTGATTGCCGCGCGCCGTGACGATCGCGCCCAGCCACGGCAGCTTGGCCAACGCGACCATGTCCGGCTTGCAATCGAGCACGGCCTGCTCCGACTCCAGCACCACAAACAGTTCGTTGGAGCCAAGTACATCCACCGCCTCAACGCCAAGCGCGCGCTCGACATCCAGGGTTACACCAATCTCTGACGGCACGATCGACGGGAAGTCCAGCCACAAGCGGCCATCTTCGCGACTGACACTCAACGGCCCGGATTTGCTGGTGAAGTCGATACGCTCGGCGGTTTCCTTGTAGATATCGAACAGCACATGGGCGCTGGCCAACGTTGCGTGGCCGCATAACGGCACTTCAGTGGTCGGAGTAAACCAGCGGATATGCCAGGCCGAGCCCTCGCGCACCAGAAACGCGGTTTCCGCCAGATTGTGTTCGGCCGCGATCTTCTGCATCAGCTCATCGGCAAGCCACGCATCCAGCCGATAAACCATCGCCGGGTTGCCACTGAACGGCCGATCACTGAATGCGTCGACCTGATGAAACTCGAGCTGCATAACCTTCTCCTTAAGTCAGTCGGCAGAGCATGCAGCGTGGGCCGGATCAGCGCCAGAGACAGAACCGGCCAATTTTCTTCATACAGAGCAGGCGAGCATCACGCGCGACCGATGTCGGCGAATTTCGCCTGGGTATGTTCGGCGAGTACAGCGGGCGCCAATTCGACTTCCAGCCCACGCCGACCGGCGCTGACATAAATAGTCGCAAAACCTTGAGCCGAATTATCGATGAAGGTGCGCAGGCGTTTTTTCTGCCCCAACGGACTGATGCCGCCCAACAGATAACCGGTGGAACGCTGGGCTGCTGCCGGGTCAGCCATCTCGACTTTTTTCACCCCCGCAGCGTGTGCCAGCCCCTTGAGGTCAAGGCTTCCGACGACCGGCACCACGGCCACCAACAACTCGCCTTTTTCACTCGCCGCCAGCAACGTTTTAAACACCTGCGCAGGTTCAAGGGCGAGTTTTTCTGCGGCCTCCAGCCCATACGACGCCGCTTTGGGATCATGTTCGTAACTGTGCACGCGATGTTCGGCACGAACTTTTTTCAACAAGTCCAACGCAGGGGTCATGGCAGCTCCAGGCTCGGCAGTGGCAGAAAAATCCTCCGGCGGATTCTAGGACATCACGCTGTAAAAGGCTCTATCACGGCCTGTAATTGCGGGGCTTTGCACAAGATTGGCAGTCATGCAAAAGCGTCCCTGCGCGCGGTCATTCACGTGACTGATAGTTCTATTGTGACTGACGGTTCACTTTCGACCTTTGACAGGTTTGTTTCTTGTCTATATTTTTTCGAATCTGAATAATGTAAGAATTATCGTCATCGCAGCACCCAGCAGTAAACCGGCAACGGAATGGGGATTCCTACCCGGCGAAAATCGCGCCCTGCCCTGACGGCATAGCGCCAGACAACAACAAAAACGAGGTTTTCAATGACAACTGCTTTACAGCAACCATCGCTCTCGAGCCAATGCATGGCCGAGTTTCTGGGTACTGCCCTGCTGATCTTTTTTGGTACCGGCTGTGTCGCCGCGCTCAAAGTCGCGGGCGCCAGCTTCGGCCTGTGGGAAATCAGCATCATCTGGGGCGTCGGCGTGAGCATGGCGATCTACCTCACGGCTGGGGTTTCCGGCGCGCATCTGAACCCCGCCGTGAGCATCGCGCTGGCCATTTTCGCCGACTTCGAAAAGCGCAAACTGCCGTTCTATATTCTTTCGCAAATCGCTGGCGCCTTCTGCGGCGCGCTGTTGGTTTACACGCTGTACAGCAATCTTTTCTTCGATTACGAACAAACTCACCAAATGGTTCGCGGCTCGGCCGCCAGCCTTGAGTTGGCCTCGGTGTTCTCGACCTTCCCGAATCCGGTGCTGTCGACTGCTCAGGCATTTCTGGTCGAGATGATCATCACTGCCATTCTGATGGGCGTGATCATGGCCCTGACTGACGACAACAACGGCCTGCCGAAAGGCCCGATGGCGCCGCTGCTGATCGGTTTGCTGATCGCGGTGATCGGCAGTTCGATGGGCCCGCTGACCGGTTTCGCGATGAACCCGGCACGTGACTTCGGTCCGAAACTGATGACTTTCTTCACCGGCTGGGGTGAAATTTCCTTCACTGGCGGCCGCGATATTCCGTACTTCCTGATTCCGATTTTTGCACCGATTGTCGGTGCCTGCCTCGGCGCTGCCGGGTATCGCGGGCTCATCGCCCGTCACCTGACCGGCGCCACACCTGCTACAAAGGATGCAGAACCGGCCATTGACGGCAAACCAAGAACTTCTTGAAACAGTCGGCGCAGGCTCCTGCCCTTTAGAGCCTGCGTCACGGCCCACTCTCCCTTATTTCGTCCAAGGCAATCGACATGACCGACATTCAGAATAAGAACTACATCATTGCCCTCGATCAGGGTACGACCAGCTCCCGCGCGATCATTTTCGACCGCGATGCGAACGTGGTCTGCACCGCGCAGCGCGAATTCGCTCAGCACTACCCGCAGGCCGGTTGGGTCGAACACGATCCGATGGAAATTTTCGCCACCCAGAGCGCAGTGATGGTTGAAGCGCTGGCCCAGGCCGGTCTGCACCACGACCAGGTCGCCGCCATCGGCATCACCAACCAACGTGAAACCACCGTGGTCTGGGACAAGACCACCGGTCGCCCGGTGTACAACGCCATCGTCTGGCAGTGCCGCCGCAGCACCGAGATCTGCCAGCAGCTCAAGCGCGATGGCCATGAGCAATACATCAGCGACACCACCGGCCTGGTCACCGACCCGTACTTCTCCGGCACCAAGCTGAAGTGGATCCTCGACAACGTCGAAGGCAGCCGCGAGCGTGCGCGCAACGGCGAACTGCTGTTCGGCACCGTCGATAGCTGGCTGATCTGGAAATTCACCGGCGGCAAAGTACACGTCACCGACTACACCAACGCCTCGCGCACCATGCTCTTCAACATTCACTCGCTGGAGTGGGATTCGAAGATGCTGGAGATCCTCGACATCCCGCGCGAAATGCTCCCGGAAGTGAAAGCGTCCTCGGAAATCTACGGTCGCACCAAGAGCGGCATCGCCATCGGCGGTATCGCCGGCGACCAGCAAGCGGCGCTGTTCGGTCAGATGTGCGTAGAGCCAGGTCAGGCGAAAAACACCTACGGCACCGGCTGCTTCCTGCTGATGAACACCGGCGACAAAGCGGTGAAATCCCAGCATGGCATGCTCACCACCATCGCTTGCGGCCCGCGTGGCGAAGTCGCTTACGCACTGGAAGGCGCGGTATTCAACGGCGGTTCGACCGTGCAGTGGCTGCGCGACGAACTGAAGATCATCAACGACGCCCACGACACCGAATACTTCGCCAATAAAGTGAAGGACAGCAACGGCGTGTACCTGGTACCGGCATTCACCGGTCTCGGCGCTCCGTACTGGGACCCGTATGCCCGTGGCGCGCTGTTCGGCCTGACACGCGGCGTGCGTGTGGATCACATCATCCGCGCGGCGCTGGAATCGATCGCCTACCAGACCCGCGACGTGCTCGACGCCATGCAACAGGACTCCGGCGAACGCCTCAAAGCCCTGCGTGTGGACGGTGGTGCGGTGGCGAACAACTTCCTCATGCAGTTCCAGGCCGACATCCTCGGCACGCAGGTCGAGCGTCCGCAAATGCGCGAAACCACGGCACTCGGTGCGGCGTATCTGGCCGGTCTGGCGTGCGGCTTCTGGGGCAGCCTGGAAGAACTGCGCGGCAAAGCGGTGATCGAACGTGAGTTCGAGCCGAGCCTGGACGAAGTCGAGAAAGAGAAGCTGTACAAAGGCTGGAAAAAAGCCGTCAGCCGCACCCGTGACTGGGCGCGTGAAGACGCTGAATAAGCCAACCTTCAGAGACTGATAGGCAACTAACTGGTAGGGAGCGGATTCCTGCGGCATCATGGGCAAATTTTGCACGGCAGCCCAAAGGAAGCCCCATGAATCTGCCTCCCCGTCAGCAGCAAATTCTCGAGCTGGTCCGCGAACGCGGCTATGTGAGCATCGAGGAAATGGCCACGCTGTTCGTTGTTACCCCGCAAACCATTCGCCGCGATATCAATCAACTCGCGGAAGCCAATCTGTTGCGTCGCTACCATGGCGGCGCCGCCTATGATTCCAGCGTCGAAAACACTGCCTATGCGATGCGCGCCGATCAGATGCGCGATGAAAAACAACGCATCGGTGAAGCCATCGCCGCACAGATCCCCGATCATGCCTCGCTGTTCATCAACATCGGTACGACCACCGAATCGATTGCCCGCGCCCTGCTCAATCACAATCACCTGAAGATCATCACCAACAACTTGCACGTGGCCTCGATGCTCAGTGCCAAGGATGATTTCGATGTGTTGCTGACTGGCGGCAATGTGCGTCGTGATGGCGGTGTAGTGGGTCAGGCGAGTGTGGACTTCATTAATCAGTTCAAGGTTGATTTCGCGCTGGTCGGGATTAGCGGTATTGATGAAGACGGCAGTTTGCTGGACTTTGATTATCAGGAAGTTCGGGTTTCCCAGGCGATCATTGCCAATGCGCGGCAGGTGATTCTGGCGGCCGACTCGAGCAAGTTCGGGCGGAATGCGATGATTCGGTTGGGGCCGATCAGTTTGATTGATTGTCTGGTGACCGATCAGCAGCCGGTGCCGGCGTTGGCGCAGTTGTTGAGTCAGCACAAGATTCGGTTGGAAGTCGTTTAACCCCCCCCCAAGATCAAAAGATCGCAGCCTTCGGCAGCTCCTACATGGGTTCACTTGACCTGTAGGAGCTGCCGAAGGCTGCGATCTTTTTGCTTTTAATGTTCGAAAATTTTCTTTTAACCGCCCTTCGATGAGTTTTTTCAATCGAACGTGACTGGCTGCGCGCGTGTTTATGGGCTACCATTTTCGCAAATGAACATTAATGTTCGATTTCCAATATAGAAAATCAAAAGAGCCCGAGGCCAGCCGATGTCCACCTCTACCTTGCGTACGCCCCCACTCTCCGAGATCTACGACATTGCCGTTATCGGCGGCGGGATCAATGGCGTGGGGATCGCAGCGGATGCCGCCGGTCGCGGGCTTTCGGTGTTCCTTTGCGAAAAGGACGACCTCGCCAGCCACACTTCGTCGGCCAGCAGCAAGCTGATCCACGGTGGCCTGCGCTACCTCGAACATTACGAATTCCGTCTGGTGCGCGAAGCATTGGCCGAGCGTGAAGTGCTGCTGGCCAAGGCCCCGCACATCGTCAAGCCAATGCGCTTCGTGCTGCCGCACCGTCCGCACCTGCGTCCGGCGTGGATGATTCGTGCAGGCCTGTTCCTGTATGACAACCTCGGCAAGCGCGAAAAGCTGCCAGGTTCGAAAAGCCTGAAGTTCGGTGCCGACAGCGCGCTGAAAAGCGAAATCAAGAAAGGCTTCGAATACTCCGACTGCTGGGTCGACGATGCTCGCCTGGTGGTACTCAACGCCATGGCCGCTCGTGAAAAAGGTGCCCACGTCCATACCCAGACTCGCTGCGTCAGCGCCCGCCGCGCCAAAGGTTTGTGGCACTTGAACCTGGAACGCGCCGACGGCAGCCTGTTTTCGATCACCGCCAAAGCGCTGGTGAACGCGGCAGGCCCGTGGGTTGCCAAGTTCATCCGTGACGACCTGAAGATGGAATCGCCGTACGGCATCCGTCTGATTCAGGGCAGCCACATCATCGTGCCGAAACTGTACGAAGGCGATCACGCGCACATTCTGCAAAACGAAGATCAGCGCATCGTTTTCACCATTCCGTACCTGAACAACCACTTCACCCTGATCGGCACCACCGACCGTGAATACACTGGCGATCCGGCAAAAGTGGCGATTACCGATGCCGAAACCGATTACCTGCTGAAAGTGGTCAACGCACACTTCAAAAAGCAGCTGAGCCGCGACGACATCCAGCACAGCTACTCGGGCGTACGTCCGCTGTGCAACGACGAGTCCGATAACCCGTCGGCGGTCACCCGCGATTACACCCTGGCCCTGTCTGGCAACAGCGAAGAAGCGCCACTGCTGTCGGTGTTCGGCGGCAAGCTGACCACCTACCGCAAACTCGCCGAATCGGCGATGGCGCAGTTGATGCCGTTCTTCACTCAGATGCGTCCAAGCTGGACAGCCACGGCCAACCTGCCCGGCGGCGAAGACATGACCACGCCGCAAGCCTTGAGCGCGCTGATTCGCGACAAGTACGACTTTGTGCCGAGCGAGATCGCCCGGCGTTGGTCGACCACGTACGGCAGCCGCACCTGGCGCATGCTCGAGGGCGTTGAAACCCTCGCCGACATGGGCGAGCACATTGGCGGCGGGCTCTACACCCGTGAAGTCGATTACCTGTGCAGCGAAGAGTGGGCGACCTCGGCGCATGACATTCTGTGGCGTCGTAGCAAGCTGGGGTTGTTTACCACTCCGGCGGAGCAGGAGAAGCTTGCGGCGTATCTGGGTAAGGTTGAGCAGAACCGTAGCAAGATTGAAGCGGCGTGATTTGAACATTGGTTAAACAAAAAGCCCCTGAATCGCAAGGTTCAGGGGCTTTTTGTTGCGGCGTAACTTACTTTGCCTGCCACTACCCCTGTGGCGAGGGGATTTATCCCCGATGGACTGCGAAGCAGTCCTCCCTTTTGCATTTAAAGAGAGGCCGCTTCGCGACCTATCGGGGATAAATCCCCTCGCCACAGGGTTGTGTGGTGCTTGGGCGATCATCCAATGAGCGTAGTGATTGAAAGATTGTTCGGTTTTCCGAACGCGACTTCCGGGTCGATTCGGTTAACCGGATCAGCCGGGCTCAAAAAAACTGCCTTAAAAATTTAATAACCTTATAAATCATCGACTTAACCATTCGCGACTGGTCTGGCACGACTCATGCTCTACACTCTCTCGACGAATGCCTGTTGTGCCAACACTTCAGGAGCCGTCAGGCATTCGAAGCACAAAAGGGCCGACGAACTGGCTCCATAAAAAAAACAATGTCGAGGAAAATTTGATGCGCATCGTTCCCCATATCCTGGGCGCAGCCATTGCTGCCGCTCTGATCAGCACGCCAGTTTTCGCCGCCGAACTCACCGGCACCCTGAAGAAAATCAACGATTCGGGCACCATCACGCTCGCTCACCGCGACAGCTCTATTCCGTTTTCCTACATTGCCGATGCTTCCGGCAAACCAGTGGGCTACTCCCACGACATTCAAGTGGCCATCGTTGAAGCCCTGAAAAAAGACCTGAACAAGCCCGATCTGCAGGTCAAGTACAACCTGGTGACCTCGCAAACCCGTATCCCGCTGATCCAGAACGGCACCGCGGATATCGAGTGCGGCTCGACCACCAACAACGCCGAACGCGCTCAGCAAGTCGATTTCACCGTGAACATCTTCGAAATCGGCACCCGTCTGCTGGTCAAGAAAGACAAGGATGGCAAGCCGTCCTACGCTGACTTCGCTGACCTGAAAGGCAAAAACGTCGTGACCACCGCGGGCACCACGTCCGAGCGCATCATCAAAGCGATGAACGCCGACAAGCAGATGGGCATGAACATCATCTCCGCCAAAGACCACGGCGAATCCTTCAACATGCTGGAAAGCGGCCGCGCCGTTGCCTTCATGATGGACGACGCCCTGCTGGCCGGCGAAGAAGCCAAGGCCAAGAAGCCGGCCGACTGGATCATCACCGGTACCCCGCAGTCGTTCGAAGCCTACGCGTGCATGGTTCGTAAAGACGACCCGGCCTTCAAGAAAGCTGTCGATGACGCCATCGTCGCCCTGTACAAGTCTGGCGAGATCAACAAGATCTACAGCAAATGGTTCGAGAGCCCGATCCCACCAAAAGGCCTGAACCTGAACTTCCCGATGAGCGACAAGGTAAAAGATCTGATCGCCACCCCGAGCGACAAGCCGGCGCCTGACGTAAAAATCTGATTCCTGACTAACCTTATCACCTGAGGGAGCCACCCTCCCTCAGGCGTCTGTTACTACCTGCTGGCTGTACTGTGGAACACTCGACCTGGCGGTTTCCGAGCCGATCGCGTGTGCCCGGCGTTCAACGTCGGGCGGGAAAGGATCTTCCCCAAGCGGGTGCTTGTACATCGATCGATTTCGAGGGGAGACCCTAATGAATTACAACTGGGACTGGGGCGTGTTCTTCAAGTCCACCGGCGTCGGCAGCGAGACTTATCTCGACTGGTACGTCACCGGTTTGGGCTGGACCATTGCCATTGCCATCGTGGCATGGATCATCGCCTTGCTGCTGGGGTCCATTCTGGGCGTCATGCGCACGGTGCCAAACCGTATCGTATCGGGCATCGCGACCTGCTACGTGGAACTGTTTCGCAACGTGCCGCTGCTGGTTCAGCTGTTCATCTGGTACTTCCTGGTGCCTGATCTGCTGCCGCAAAACCTGCAGGACTGGTACAAACAGGATCTCAACCCGACCACCTCGGCTTACCTGAGCGTTGTCGTGTGCCTGGGCCTGTTCACCGCTGCCCGCGTCTGCGAACAAGTGCGCACTGGCATCCAGGCGCTGCCACGCGGCCAGGAAGCCGCCGCCCGCGCCATGGGTTTCAAGCTGCCACAGATCTACTGGAACGTGCTGCTGCCCCAGGCCTACCGCATCATCATTCCGCCGCTTACCTCGGAATTCCTCAACGTCTTCAAGAACTCCTCCGTGGCGTCCCTGATCGGCCTGATGGAACTGCTCGCGCAAACCAAACAGACCGCTGAGTTTTCGGCCAACCTGTTTGAAGCCTTCACCCTGGCCACGCTGATCTACTTCACCCTGAACATGAGCCTGATGCTGCTGATGCGCGTGGTCGAGAAGAAAGTCGCGGTGCCCGGCCTGATCTCCGTGGGGGGTAAATAATGGACTTCGATTTCAGCGGCATCATCCCCGCCATCCCGGGCCTGTGGAACGGCATGGTCATGACCTTGCAGTTGATGGTCATGGGCGTGGTCGGCGGCATCGTGCTGGGTACCATCCTTGCGCTGATGCGCCTGTCGTCCAGCAAACTGATGTCGCGCGTCGCCGGCGCTTACGTGAACTACTTCCGTTCGATCCCGCTGCTGCTGGTAATCACCTGGTTCTACCTGGCGGTACCGTTCGTGCTGCGCTGGATTACTGGCGAAGACACACCGATTGGCGCGTTCACCTCCTGCGTCGTGGCCTTCATGATGTTCGAAGCTGCGTACTTCTGCGAAATCGTCCGGGCCGGTGTGCAGTCGATCCCCAAAGGCCAGATGGCCGCCGCACAAGCGATGGGCATGACCTATGGCCAGACCATGCGTCTGATCATCCTGCCCCAGGCGTTCCGCAAGATGACGCCGCTGCTGCTGCAACAGTCGATCATCCTGTTCCAGGACACCTCGCTGGTTTACACCGTGGGCCTGGTGGACTTCCTCAACTCCGCCCGCTCCAGCGGCGACATCATTGGCCGGTCCAACGAGTTCCTGATCTTCGCCGGTGTCGTCTACTTCATCATCAGCTTTTCCGCCTCGCTGCTGGTCAAGCGTCTGCAAAAAAGGTTCGCCGTATGATCTCTATCAAGAACATCAACAAGTGGTATGGGGACTTCCAGGTGCTGACTGATTGCAGCACCGAGGTCAAAAAAGGCGAAGTGATCGTGGTCTGCGGCCCGTCGGGCTCCGGCAAATCGACCCTGATCAAATGCGTCAACGCACTGGAGCCGTTCCAGAAAGGCGACATCGTCGTCGACGGCACCTCGATTGCCGACTCGAAGACCAACCTGCCAAAACTGCGTTCGCGCGTCGGCATGGTGTTCCAGCATTTCGAACTGTTTCCGCACCTGACCATCACCGAAAACCTGACCATCGCGCAGATCAAGGTGCTGGGCCGCAGCAAGGAAGAGGCGACCAAGAAAGGTCTGCAACTGCTCGAACGCGTTGGCCTGTCGGCGCATGCCCACAAGCATCCGGGGCAACTGTCCGGTGGTCAGCAACAGCGTGTGGCGATTGCCCGTGCGCTGGCGATGGACCCGATCGTCATGCTGTTCGACGAACCGACTTCGGCGCTCGACCCGGAGATGGTCAACGAAGTGCTCGACGTGATGGTGCAACTGGCCCACGAAGGCATGACCATGATGTGCGTGACCCACGAAATGGGTTTTGCGCGCAAAGTGGCCGACCGGGTGATTTTCATGGACGCCGGCAAGATCATCGAAGACTGCCCGAAAGAGGAATTCTTCGGCGACATCAGCGCCCGCTCCGAACGCGCGCAGCACTTCCTCGAGAAAATCCTGCAGCACTAAAAGCCACACACCCGTCCCCCCTCTGTGGGGTGCGGGCTGCCTGACAATGAGATCCCCTGTGGCGAGGGGATTTATCCCCGATGGGCTGCGCAGCGGCCCCAGCATTTCAAAGTCGAACCGCATGCAATGGTTTGACGACTGCTGCGCAGCCGATCGGGGATAAATCCCCTCGCCACAGAGTCCACCTGCAAACCAGCGGTGATTCACAAACAAGTGTTGTGGTTGACCCAAGGCATCTGTGATGAAATGCGACCCCAATCTCTATCGCGCCGCACCGCCATCACTTGCCGTGAAGCCCCGTCTGATTCGTCATTTGTTCCTGCCGCCACTGATCATCGCCCTGATGGTCGGCCTGGGTTTTATCGGCTTCTGGACCAGTGAACATTTCGGCATCCGCAGCCTCGGCGAGAACGGCCAGCGTCAACTCGAACTGCACGCCCGCGCGGTCGAAAGCGAGATCAGCAAATACACCTACCTGCCCAGCCTGCTGGAACTCGAAACCAGTGTCTCGCAGCTGCTGGCCGACCCGACTCCGCAATACCGGGAAACGGTCAACGCTTACCTTGAAGGCCTGAACCGACGCAGCCGCAGTCGAGCCATCTACGTCATGGACACTACCGGCCGGGTCATGGCCACCAGCAACTGGCGCGATGTCGACAGTTATCTGGGTGAAGACCTGTCCTTCCGCGCCTATTTCCAGAAAGCCGTGCGCGGCGAACCCGGGCGTTTCTACGGCATTGGCAGCACCAACGGCGAACCTGGTTATTACCTCGCCCACGGCCTCGAAGAGCACGGCAAAATCATCGGCGTCGCCGTGGTCAAAGTGCGTCTGGAAGCCATGGAAGAACGCTGGCAGCGCGCGCGTCTGGAAGCCTTCGTCAGCGATGAAAACGGCATCATCATTCTCTCCAGCGATCCGGCCCGCCGCCTCAAGTCGGTGATTCCACTGAGTGAAATCACCAAAGAAAAACTCGCGCGCAGCCTGCAGTATTACTGGTTCCCGCTCAACGAACTGCAACCGTTGGCTCGCGAAACCTTGTCCGAAGGCGTGGAGAAACTGACCTTCCCTGCCAACAGCGAAGTGCAGTCCGGCGAAGACGACATCAGCTACCTGGCGCAGACCCGACCGCTGAGCGACACGCCGTGGAATTTCACTCTGCTCACGCCATTGCAGGATTTGCGTCGCGAGGCGATCAACCAAGGCATTCTGGTCGCCGTGGCGTTCGCTTTGGTCGCCTTCCTGCTGATCGCCTGGAACGAGCGGCGCAAGGTCATCGCCACCCGCCTCGCTGCCCGCGAAGCCTTGCAGGAGGCCAACAATCAACTGGAGCGTCGGATTACCGAACGCACCACCGACCTGCGCGCCAGCAACGAGCGACTGAAGAGTCAGATCCGCGAACGCCGCCAGGCGGAAGAGACCTTGCGCCGCGCGCAGGACGAGCTGGTACAGGCCGGCAAACTCGCCGCCATCGGCCAGATGTCGACCAGCATCGCCCACGAATTGAACCAGCCACTGGCCGCGATGCGCACGCTGTCGGGCAACACCGTACGCTTTCTGGAGCGCGGTCAGCTCGATGTCGCCAGCACCAACCTCAAGACCATCAACGACCTGATCGACCGCATGGGTCGGATCACCGCCAGCCTGCGCTCGTTCGCCCGGCGTGGTGACAATCAGGGCCAGGCCAGCCTCGGCAAAGCCGTGGACGCGGCGCTGCAATTGCTCGGTGCGCGCCTGGAGAGCTCGGCGCTGGACCTGCATCGGCAGTTCATTGACGTTCAGGTGCAGATCGACCAGACCCGCCTCGAGCAGATTCTGGTCAACCTGATCGGCAACGCCCTCGATGCCATGCAGGCGCAACCGCTGCCCGAGCTGTGGCTGGAAGGCGAAGAATTCAACGGCAAATATCGCCTGCGCGTGCGCGACAACGGTCATGGTGTCGACGCCGAAGCGCGCAAGCATTTGTTCGAGCCGTTCTTCACCACCAAGCCCGGCGAACAAGGCCTGGGCTTGGGCCTGACCCTTTCCGCCAGCCTCGCCGCCGCCACCGGTGGGCATCTGGGTGTTGAACACCCGGCCAGCGGCGGCACCACTTTCGTCCTCAGTTTACCGTTGGTAAGCCCTACTCCCGCCGAGCCAATATGAACCCCGAACTCAGTGTACTGATCGTCGAAGACGACCCCCATGTGCTGCTCGGCTGCCAACAGGCGCTGACCCTTGAAGACATTCCCTGCGTCGGCGTCGGCAGTGCCGAAGAAGCGCTGGAGCGAGTCGGCGACAACTTTGCCGGCATTGTCATCAGCGACATCCGCCTGCCGGGCATCGATGGCCTGGAACTGCTGACCCGCCTCAAGCAACGCGACCGCAGCCTGCCGGTGGTGTTGATCACCGGCCACGGCGACATCTCCATGGCCGTCGGTGCGATGCAGAAAGGCGCCTACGACTTCATGGAAAAACCGTTCTCGCCGGAGCGGCTGGTCGATGTCGCGCGACGTGCGCTGGAACAACGCAGCCTCGCCCGTGAAGTGTCGTCGCTGCGCCGGCAATTGGCTGAACGTGATTCCCTTGAAGGACGCATCATCGGCCGCTCGCCAGCCATGCAGAACCTGCGCGAACTGATCGCCAACGTCGCCGACACCTCGGCCAACGTGCTGATCGAAGGCGAGACCGGCACCGGCAAAGAACTGGTCGCCCGTTGCCTGCACGATTTCAGTCGGCGCCACAGCAAACAGTTCGTCGCGCTGAACTGCGGCGGTCTCCCGGAAAACCTCTTCGAAAGCGAAATATTCGGTCACGAAGCCAATGCGTTCACCGGCGCTGGCAAACGGCGCATCGGCAAGATCGAACACGCTGACGGCGGCACGCTGTTCCTCGATGAAGTGGAAAGCATGCCGCTGCCGTTGCAGATCAAATTGCTGCGCGTCTTGCAGGAGCGCACCCTCGAACGCCTCGGTTCAAACCAGAGCGTGGCGGTGGATTGCCGGGTGATCGCGGCGACCAAGTCCGACCTCGACGAATCGAGCAGGGCCGGCGAATTTCGCAGCGACTTGTACTACCGCCTCAACGTGGTGACGCTGGAATTACCGCCCCTGCGCGAACGCCGCGAAGACATCCTGCAACTATTCGAACACTTCACCCAGCAGTCGGCCCTGCGCTTCGATCGTGCGCTACCGGAGCTGGACAACCAGACCCTGTCGAACCTGATGAGCCACGACTGGCCGGGCAACGTGCGTGAACTGCGCAACGTCGCCGAGCGGTTTGCTTTGGGTTTGCCGGCGTTCAAGAAGTCCGGTGCCAACAGCGGCGGACAAGGGTTGGGGTTTGCCGAAGCGGTAGAAGCGTTCGAGCGCAACCTGCTCAGCGACGCCCTGCAACGCAGTGGCGGCAACTTGACCCAGGCGAGCCTGGAATTGGGCATGGCCAAGACCACGCTGTTCGACAAAGTGAAAAAATACGGCCTGAGCCATTAAGCGAGAACGACGTGGACCTGTTTTTCAAAGCCCTGTTGGGCGCCGCGGTGGTGCTGATCATCGCGGCGCTGTCGAAGACCAAAAACTATTACATCGCAGGCTTGGTGCCGTTGTTTCCGACGTTTGCGCTGATTGCGCATTACATCGTCGGCAAGGGACGTTCGATCGAGGATTTAAAGACCACGATCGTGTTCGGGATGTGGTCGATCATTCCGTATTTTGTGTATCTGGCGACGTTGTACGTGATGGTGGATCGGATGCGGTTGGAGGCTTCGTTGGCAGTGGCGGCCGTCGCGTGGCTGATGGCTGCCACCGTGCTGGTAACCGTTTGGGTCCGCCTGCACAGCTAACCCATGTAGGAGCTGCCGCAGGCTGCGATCTTTTGATCTTGCCCTTAAAAAGATCAAAAGATCGCAGCCTTCGGCAGCTCCTACATGGGAATGTGTTTAGCCGTTGACGGTGCCACCTTTTGACTCGGCCATGATCTGGCGGATCGCGCCGACAAATGTGTCTACCGGTTGTCCGCCCGTCACTGCGTACTGACCGTTAAACACCACCGTCGGCACCGAACTGACCCCGCGCTGCAGCCACCGCTGTTCTTCTTCACGCACCTCGTCGGCAAACTCGTCCGTCGCCAGAATCGACTCGGCGCGCTGACGATCCAGCCCGACACTTTCCGCGATCTGCACCAGTTGGCCGTGATCGGAAGGATTGCCGCCATCGCTGAAATACGCCTTGAACAACGCCTCTTTCAACGGCAGCTGCAAACCCTCAAGCCCCGCCCAATGCAGCAAGCGATGCGCATCGAAGGTGTTATAAATGCGGCTGTTGCCATCGGTGCGAAAGGCAAACCCCAGTTCAGCGCCACGGGCGCGAATGGCTTCGCGGTTTTTCTGCGATTGCTCCGGCGTCGAGCCGTACTTTTCCTGGATGTGTTCGGCGATGTTCTGCCCGTCGATACCCATTTTCGGATTCAGCTCGAACGGCTGGAAACGGATCTCGGCCTGCACTTCGTTGCGCAAGATCTCCAGCGCTTGCAGCAAGCCATACAAACCGACAACGCACCACGGACAAGAGACATCGCTGACAAAATCGATTTTCAAAGCGGAATTCATCAAACACCTCGCAGGGGAAATCGTGCGGGAAAGTTTGCACGATACACCCTGATCACCCTGCAAATGTAGGAGCTGCCGAAGGCTGCGATCTTTTTGATCTTAAGGACAACGTCAAAAGATCGCAGCCTTCGGCAGCTCCTACAGGGGATGTATTCCAAATGTGGGAGCTGGCTTGCCAGCGATGGGGCCTCCAGGGGCGACCATATCTGATGGTTACAGCAGATTCCCGCCCACCACCGGCTCAATCTGCGCCCAATGCGAAGTGTCTTCTCGGTGCTGCTGCAAATAAGGCAACACCGCTGCCAATAACGGTTCCTTGAATGCCTCTTGAAACCGATGCGCCAACCCCGGAATCAGCTTCAATTGACTGCCGCGAATATGCGCCGCCAGATGCACACCATGCATCACCGGCAACAACGGATCCGCCGTGCCGTGCACTACCAGCGTCGGTACGCGCAACTGGTTAAGCAATGCAACACGGCTCGGTTCGGCGAGGATCGCCATGATCTGCCGCTTCACACCCTCGGGGTTGAACGCACGGTCATACGAGGCCGCTGCCTGTTGCAACAAAGCCCGCCGATCATCGGTCACCGCCGGGCTGCCCAGCGCCGCCAACAAATCAGCCTGTTGCTCCAGCGCCACCTGGCGATTCGGTGCGCCACGCCGCGACAACAACTGCACCAGCGCTGCACTCGGCGCCGGCAAGCCTTCAGCGCCCGAGGTGGTCATGATTAACGTAAGGCTCTCGACCCGCTGCGGCGCCATGGCCGCCATGTGTTGGGCGATCATGCCGCCCATGCTCGCGCCCAATACGTGGAATTGCTCGACGTGCAGCGCGTCCATCAGGCCCAGCGCATCGTCGGCCATGTCGGTCAGGCTGTACGGCGCCGACACTGGCAGACCGAGTTTGTAGCGCAGCACTTCGAAGGTCAGGTTGGCCTCCTCCGGCGCCTGGCGCCAGGTCGACAGACCGACATCGCGGTTGTCATAACGGATCACCCGAAAGCCCTGCTGACACAGCGCGACCACCACCTCGTCCGGCCAGTGAATCAACTGCCCGCCCAGGCCCATCACCAGCAGCAACGCCGGATCCGACGCGCGACCAATGCTTTGATAAGCAATGCTGACTTGTTGCAGATCGACGTGCTCGGTCGGCACGTTGACATCGCAACGCGCGGCCGCCATCGACGGCGCACCGAACAAAAGCGCGGCCAACATGGCCGCGACTGATAAAAACAACTTGTGCATGAAAAACACCGAAACGCAGAACCCCAGTAGAGCGCGAGTCTGATGAAGTTTGTTCAAGCGCGCTGCCACAGTTGCGTGACAGTTTGATGAAGAGTGCCGAGCGGTCATTGCGCCGCTCGCTCAGTCGCGGTCGACAGCCTCGCCAACATGAGACAAACTCACCACCATCGCTGAATCAGCAAATTTTGTTCATGGAGCCATCGGTGCTTGAGATCCGTCACTTGAAAACCCTTCATGCCCTGCGCGAAGCCGACAGCCTCGTCGACGCGGCTGATCGCCTGCACCTGACGCAGTCGGCGCTGTCCCACCAGTTCAAGGAACTGGAAGAGCGCATGGGCATGCAACTGTTCGTGCGCAAGACCAAACCGGTGCGTTTCACCAGCGCCGGTCTGCGCCTGCTGCAACTGGCCGATGCAACCCTGCCGCTGCTGCGCGCCGCCGAGCGTGACATCAGTCGTCTGGCCGGTGGCACTGCCGGGCGTCTGCACATGGCGATCGAATGCCACAGCTGCTTTCAGTGGCTGATGCCGACCATCGACCAGTTCCGCGATGCCTGGCCGGAAGTCGAACTCGACCTCGCCTCGGGCTTCTCCTTTGCGCCACTGCCGGCGCTGGCGCGCGGTGATCTGGATCTGGTGGTGACGTCCGACCCGCTGGAAATTGCCGGCATCACCTATGTGCCGCTGTTTACCTATGAGGCAATGCTGGCGGTGGCCAATCAGCACGCGTTGGCGAGCAAGCCGTACATCGTGCCGGAGGATTTGCTCACGGAAACGCTGATCACCTATCCGGTGGAACGCGATCGTCTGGACATCTTCACGCGCTTCCTCGAACCGGCGGATATCGAACCGGCGCAGGTGCGTACCTCGGAGCTGACGGTAATGATGATGCAACTGGTCGCCAGTGGCCGTGGCGTGTGCGGCATGCCGCATTGGGCGCTGCATGAATACAGCTCGCGCGGCTACGTGAAGGCCAAGCGGCTGGGTGAGAAAGGGCTGTTTGCCACGCTGTATGCAGCGATCCGCGCGGACATGCTGGATGCGCCGTACATGCGCGACTTTTTGCTGACGGCGAAGGACACTTCGTTCTCGACATTGGATGGGGTTAGCGCAGTTCGCTGATCACACCAGAGAGAAACACTGTGGCGAGGGGATTTATCCCCGATGGGTTGCGCAGCAGCCCCAAAATCTATGCATGCGGTATTTCAGGTAAAACGTGGTGAATGGTTTTGGGGCTGCTTCGCAACCCAACGGGGATAAATCCCCTCGCCACAAGAGATCCATTTGCCACAAAGGGGTGTTCACTGGCGAATGAGTTCACGCCACATATGGATCTTGTCGAAGTAGTCTTCGCCAACCCGCACCGCCAATGGCTCAAGGCCAAACTGGATAAAGCCGCAACGCTCATAAAGTTTGAACGCAGCATCATTCCCGGCAGTAACGGTCAACTGAACGACCTTCAGCGCAGGATGGTTCTGCGCTTCGGCCAGTGCCGCCTGCACCAGTTCAAACCCCAAACCGCGCTGGCGAAAATCCGCCGACACATACATCCCGAACAACGTGGCTTTGTGCCGAGCCTTTTCCCGAGGCTCGAAGGCCAGCCCGACAATCCCGGCCAGCGTCCCAGCCTCAAAAGCCCCGAGCACCACATCGAGCTTGCTGGTCAGCCGCGCCTCCCACCAGCTTAACGGCATCACCGCCCGCTCGCGCACGCTGGAGGTGAACGCCTGCGGATGGCGATCATAGGCCTCAAGCATCAACGCCCGATAAGCCAGGGCATGACTGGCGTCCAGCCGTTCGATCCACATGATTCAAGCCGTCCTGCGTTGCTCGATCATCAGCCGTACCGCGAGCCCGGCCAAGACAAAACCCATGAAATAGCGCTGCATCGCCAACCACGTCGGGTTGCGCACGAACCACGACGCAATCCCCGCCGCGAACAACGCGATCAACAGATTGACGGTGAAACTGACGCTGATCTGCGTCAGCCCCAGAATGATGCTTTGAGTAAACACCGAACCGTGCTCAGGTGAGATGAATTGCGGAAACACCGAGAGATAAAACACCGCAATCTTCGGGTTCAGCGCGCTGGTGAGAAAGCCCATGGTGATCAGTTTGCGTGACGAATCCGGTGGCAATTGCTGCGCTTCGAACGGCGAACGCGCACCGGGTTTCACCGCTTGCCAGGCCAGCCACAACAGGTACAGCGCCCCGGCCCACTTCAACACTTCGTAGGCCATCGGCACGGCGAGGAACACCGCCGTCAAACCCGCTGCCGCGGCAAACATATGCACAAAGAACCCGGCGACCACACCCAGCAACGAGGTCACCCCGGCCTTGCGCCCCTGGCAGATCGAACGCGAGATCAGATAAATCATGTTCGGCCCGGGCGTCAGCACCATCAGCAACGCGGCGGCGGCGAATATCAGCAAGTCTTGAAGCGGGATCATGGCAACGTCCTTTGCATGGATGATCAAGCGATGGCGGTCAGCGAGGCTCGATAAAACGGCAGGATCTTATCCCGTGTCAATGGCGCCAAAACGACATCGCCGTCGGTGGTCGGGTCGATCCAGATCACTTCTTCGATCTCCGCTGCCGGGGAAACGACGACGTTGATCGTCAGAAGAAAGAGGTCTGCCTGTACGACAAATCCCGGCTCGTTGGCGGCCGGCGCAGAAAACTGGCCGAGGAAGATCGCCTGCGCCGGATCGATCCGCAGGTCCAGCTCTTCTCCCAGCTCACGGGCCAAAGCATGCACCGGCAGTTCATGCGCTTCGATCTTGCCGCCCGGTTGCATGAATGCAGTGGTGCCGCGTTTGCGAACCAGCAGGGTGCGACCGTCCGAACCGATCAACAGGGCGGCGGCGATGCGAATAATGGAAGGAGTAGCACCGGAAAGCGTCGACATAAAAACGGCCCTTGTTTCGAAAAATGCAAAGGATCCCACGCAAACCCGCCATACGCCACACAACCCTGTAGGAGCTGCCGAAGGCTGCGATCTTTTGATCTTGATCCTGAAAGAAAACAAGATCAAAAGATCGCAGCCTTCGGCAGCTCCTACAGGATGGGGCGGGTCGTCAGCCATGTTCAATGATTGCCCGGTCGCGGTGACTGGGCCAGTATGCGCAGCAGCATCCGGCCGGCCATTCAAGGTAAATCGATGACACTTTCCTTCGACGACATCACCTGGCATCGCACCGTCGGGCAATTGATCGAGGCGCTCGACAAGCCGAATTTCTGGGCGCAACTGGTGCGTTTGCTCGACCAGTACATGCCGTTCGATAGCTGGGTGGCGCTGCTGTTCAGTTCAGACCAGCACCCGCAAGTGTTCGCCGCCAGCCCCGGCGAAGAAGGCATTCCGGACGCCTTGTTTGAAGATTATCTGCGTGGGCTGTACTTGCTCGACCCGTTCTATATCGCCAGTCGCGAGCAATCACGTTCGGGACTGTTCCGCCTGTGGGAAGTGGCGCCCGAGCATTTCGAGCTGACCGAGTATTACCAGCGATACTTTCGTCTGAATGTCGTCGCCGACGAAATCCAGTTCAATTGTCAGCTTGAGGGCGATCGCACGCTGTGCCTGTCGCTGGGCAGCAAACAGCGTTTCAGCAGCGAGCAGATTGCCTTGTTGTCGTTGATCCAGCCGTGGGTGCTCGCGCTGTTGCGCCAGCGTCTGCCCTATGAACTCAGCGAAAGCGTGGCCCCAGCCTCCGCCGATTGGCGGCTGCAACTGGAAACCTCGGTGCAACAACTCAAGGGCGCGCAACTGACCGCCCGCGAACTGGATGTCGGGCGATTGATGCTCAGCGGTTGCTCCAGTAAAGAAATCGCCCGTAAGCTGGAAATCTCCGTAGAAACCGTGAAAGTCCATAAGAAACACATGTACAGCAAGCTGGGGATCAAATCCCAGTCCGAGCTGTTTTCGATTTTTCTTCAGGCCCAGAACGCCTGAAACAGCGCTGAAATGCTCTCCTGTGGGAATCGATTCCTGTGGTGAGGGGATTTATCCCCGATGGGTGGCGAAGCCGCCCCAAAGTCTATGCATGCGGTCTTTCTGTTAAACCGCAGTGAATGGTTTTGGGGCTGCTACGCAACCCGTCGGGGATAAATCCCCTCACCACAATAGATCCCACCAGCAGGCCCACCTGCTAGCCCGCCTGCTGCCACAGGGTTGCAACCCACTGAGTCCGAACCAGGGAAACCGTATGAGCCTGTCACTCCTGAGCCGCTACGCCTTCTTTGCCGTCTGCGTGATTTTCACCCTCGCCAGCCTGCCTTTCCTCGACCACGACTGGCTGTGGCCGATCACCGCCGTCACCAGCGTCCTCAGCCTGCTCGGTCTGTTCGACCTGCTGCAGACCCCGCACGCGGTGCGGCGCAACTACCCGATCCTCGGCAACATCCGCTATCTGGTCGAAGGCATCCGTCCGGAAATCCGCCAATACCTGCTGGAATCCGACAGCGACGCCCTGCCCTTCTCCCGCGCCCAGCGCTCGCTGGTCTACTCGCGAGCGAAAAACGAAACCGCCGACAAACCGTTCGGCACGCTGATCGACGTTTATCAAGCGGGTTTCGAATTCATCGGCCACTCGATGCGCCCGGCGCCACTGAGCGACCCGAGCAGCTTCCGCGTCACCGTCGGCGGCCCGCAGTGCTCGCAGCCGTACTCGGCGTCGGTGTTCAACATCTCGGCGATGAGTTTCGGCTCACTCAGCGCCAACGCCATTCGCGCATTGAACCAAGGCGCCAAGCTCGGCAACTTCGCCCACGACACCGGCGAAGGCAGCATCAGCCCGTATCACCGCGAACACGGCGGTGATCTGACCTGGGAACTGGGCAGCGGCTACTTCGGTTGCCGCACCAGCGATGGCCGTTTCGACCCGGAACGCTTCGCCACCCAAGCGCAAAACCCACAAGTGCGGATGATTGAAATCAAGATGAGCCAAGGCGCCAAACCCGGCCACGGCGGCATCCTGCCCAAACACAAAGTCACCAAGGAAATTGCTGAAACCCGCGGGATCATGATGGGCGAAGACTGCGTGTCGCCATCACGCCACAGCGCGTTTTCCACGCCGATCGAAATGATGCATTTCATCCAGCAACTGCGTGAACTGTCCGGCGGCAAACCGGTGGGTTTCAAGTTCTGCCTCGGCCATCCGTGGGAGTTCATGGGCATCGCCAAAGCCATGCTGGAAACCGGCATCCTCCCGGACTTCATCGTTGTCGACGGCAAGGAAGGCGGCACCGGCGCAGCGCCCGTGGAATTCACCGACCACATCGGCGTGCCGATGCGCGAAGGCCTGCTGTTCGTCCACAACACCTTGGTCGGGCTGAATCTGCGCGACAAGATCAAACTCGGCGCCAGCGGCAAAATCGTCAGCGCCTTCGACATCGCCAGCGTGCTGGCCATCGGTGCCGACTGGGCCAACTCGGCGCGCGGTTTCATGTTCGCCATCGGCTGCATTCAGTCGCAAAGCTGCCACACCAATAAATGCCCGACCGGCGTCGCCACTCAGGACGCTTTGCGCCAACGTGCACTGGTGGTACCGGACAAAGCGCAGCGGGTGTTCAACTTCCATCGCAGCACGCTGAAAGCGCTGGCGGAAATGCTCGCGGCGGCGGGGCTTGAACATCCGTCGCAACTGTCGGCCAAGCATTTGGTGCGGCGCATGTCGGCGACCGAGATCAAGCTGTTCTCGCAGTTGCATGTGTTCCTCAAACCGGGTGAATTGCTCACCGGGGAAGTGAATGGCGAGTTCTATTCACGGATGTGGCAGATGGCGCGGGCGGACAGTTTTGAGCCGAATGAACCCGCCGCGGCCTGAAACGATTACCAGCGCAGCGACCTGATCCGCGGCGGCTCGTTCATGACGATGAAGCCGTAGTCGCCGATCAG
Organism: Pseudomonas sp. PB103; assembly: GCF_009764635.1. Lineage (NCBI taxonomy): Bacteria > Pseudomonadati > Pseudomonadota > Gammaproteobacteria > Pseudomonadales > Pseudomonadaceae > Pseudomonas > Pseudomonas sp. PB103. Next base: position 79,452 of record NZ_RWIL01000127.1, read on the forward strand.
GTAAATCCGGTAGTACTGGCTCTCCACTAGCGCCGGATATCCCAAGTAACCGACGCGCGTGGCATTGCGCCGCTCGCGCTCGGCGACAACGTTAATGATGCCGACGCTTGGCAGGTTTTCCGCGAGCAGGTAGTAGTCGACGTTCAGCAGATAAGGCAAAACCGGCAAGCGCTTGAACGAGCCGGCCGCGCCGATCAGCCAGTGTTCGGAATAGCTCACCGACATGTAAATCCGCTTGGCTTCACGCAGTTCCCGATGCGCGGCGATGTCGTGGCTGAGGCTGTAGAGCGCATGGTTGGCGAAGGTTTTCTGCATCGTCAGCACGCGTCCGTAAGCAAAGGACAGCGACAGCGTTGCCAGCAGCGGGACGATCAGCAGTAAGGGTAATCGTCGGTGCTGCGACGCCAGGCCAAGATGGGCAAGGTAGAACAGCAACACCAGCAGTACGCCGAAGCCCATCAGCGTGCGCGCACCTTCATTGAAATCGCGGAAGATCAGGGTGATGCCGGGGATCAGCAGCATGAGGACTGGCAGGGTCAGCAGGCTGATCAGCTTGAACGCCAGAGCCTGTTTACGGTGCTGGAAAACCTGCGTGCTGATCCGCACAGCGCCGAACAATGCACACAGCACCAACCCGGCGAATACCCACGCGTAACCGCTGTGAAAGAGCAACGCGACTTTGTCTGAAACCCGCCCGATATTGATGCCCATCTGCAGCAACGGATCGGCACTCCATTGCAGCAATTCGCCACGTCCGGACTCCATGAACGGGTACGCGGTGATGGCGTAAATCAGTATCCCCAGAACCAGTTGCGCGAGTTTGCAGCCGAGCATTTCCAGCACATCGGTTTGACGGGCAATTGCCCGAACCAACTCTACTGCGCATAGCCCGAGGAACACGTTGAGGCTGATCTGGTACAGCCCGATCGCCAGCGCCAGCAACGTCGCCGGGACCAGCCAGCGTTGCACTTTGGACGAGCCATGAAAGGTGATCGCGTAAATCACCGCAACCAGACTGAGCGCCATGCTTGGGCCGTCGTATTGATAGGACAGATTCTGCAGCAGGAACGGGTTGTACCAGAGCGGCAACGCAACCAGGCAACTGGCCAGCGTCGGTTCAGGGAAGTAGTGAAAGGTCAGGCGAGTCAGGGCCAGGCTCATAGCCACAGTGGCGATGATTAGCGGCAGCGGAAAGATGTCCGGCGCAGCGCCGGTGAAGGTCAGCGCCTGATAGAACCAATCGGCGAACAATCTCCCCTGCCCGGCCCAGGCATCGCCAGCCGCGAGAGCACGCCAGTTGTCGTCGATGTAGGGGAAGTCAGCGAGGATCAACGGCAGGACATACAGCGAAGTCGCGAGCAAGAAGAACAGCACGACCTGACGGCGGCCGAGTTCTCGCACAAGAAAATCGCTGATTTTCATGGCCGCGCCTCTGGGTGGAGATAAAGCTTTGAACCTGCACCGTGGTTTTGTATCGCCTTATCAGACCGGTGGTTACTTGGGTCCCGGCAGGATTTGGATAGGCATCCCTCTGGTGACTGCTTTACCAGTAGTGACCAATTTTCATGTGATGACTGCTGCTTCACCTGTGGCGAGGGGATTTATCCCCGATGGGTTGCGAAGCAGCCCCAAGACCATTCACCGCCGACCGCATGCACAGGTCTTAGACTGCTGCGCAGCCGATCGGGGATAAATCCCCTCGCCACAGGTTCATACGATCCTTAAGAACAGCGTCCACAAAAAAGCCCCGATCTCTCGACCGGGGCTTCGTCGTTACAGCGCTTACGACTTACGAAGCCGAACGCGCCGCACCTTGCGACACTTGTGTCGGTTGCAGCTTGAACACATAGAACAACACCGTCAGCAGCACCAGGAATGCTGGCCCGACATACAGCGCCACGCGCGTGTCCGGGAAGTACGCCATCAGGCCGACCACCAGCACCAGAAATGCCAGCGCAAAGTACGAGCTGACCGGATACAGCCACATCTTGTACTTGAGGCCGGCACGCTCGCTGGCGCTCAGGCCTTTGCGGAATTTCAGTTGCGCCAGCAGGATCATCACCCAGGTCCAGATCGCGCCGAAGGTCGCAATCGAGGTCACCCATACGAAGACTTTTTCCGGCACCAGATAGTTGAGCATTACGCCCAGGAGCAATACCGCGATCGACAGCAACAGCGCACGACGCGGCACACCGTTGTTCGAGGTTTTGGCGAAACCAGCCGGCGCCTGACCGTTCTGCGCCAGGCTGTAGAGCATGCGCCCGGTGCTGAAGATGCCGCCGTTGCACGACGACAGTGCGGCGGTGATCACCACGAAGTTGATGATGCCGGCAGCGGTTTTGATGCCCAGACGTTCAAACGTCATTACAAACGGGCTGCCCTGCGTGCCGATTTCATTCCACGGGTAGATCGACAGGATCACGAACAGTGCGCCAACGTAGAACAGCAGAATCCGCCAGAACACCGAGCCGATTGCGTCGGGAATGGTCTTCTGCGGGTTCTTCGCTTCACCGGCGGTCAGGCCGATCATTTCGACGCCGAGGTAGGCGAACATGACCATTTGCAGCGACATCAATACGCCGGTCACGCCATTCGGCATGAAGCCGCCGTGCGCCCACAAGTTGGAAATGCCCAGCGCCACGCCGTCATTGCCGAAACCGAAGGCGATGATGCCAACGCCGCCGATGACCATGGCAATGATCGTGACGATCTTGATCAGGGCGAACCAGAATTCGAACTCACCGAAGGCTTTCACCGCGATCAGGTTGATCGAGCCCATGCTGACCAGCGCCGCCAAGGCCCAGATCCAGCGCGGCACATCGGGGAACCAGATGCCCATGTACACCGCCACCGCGGTGATTTCCGCGACGCAAGTCACCAGCCACAGGAACCAGTAATTCCAGCCAGTGAGAAAACCCGCCAACGGGCCGAGGTAGTCTTGAGCGTAGCGGCTGAACGAGCCGGCGACCGGGTTGTGCACGGCCATTTCGCCGAGGGCGCGCATGATCACCAGGATCGCCAGGCCGCCGAGAATGTAGGAAATCATGATCGCCGGGCCGGCCATTTCGATGGCCTTGGCCGAACCTAAAAACAGACCGACGCCGATACAGGCACCGAGCGCCATCAGGCGAATGTGCCGTTCGCCGAGTTCGCGTTTGAGCGGACCGCCCTGAGCGGTGTCGCCGTGAGGCAGGTGATTGCCAACTGGCATGGGGGTGCAACCTCGTCTTGTTATTGGATATGACCACCGAGTGTCGCAGCGTCGGCCGGTAAGCCTTGGCTGCCCTGAAACCGCGTCGGCCTCGTGGGCAAACGCGTCTTGTAGGACAAAACCTGCAAGATCAGCGGGGCGTGCAGTATAAAAAGCCTTGGGCAGGGCTTTTCACTCTATAAACCACAACATTCAGCGACAACTCTCGGCATAAGCCCGGTTTGCGGAGAGGCATTCCCTGCGTTTCGTAGGAATATTCGCCGCCGAAAAAGGCGGCGAGTATTGCACAGCATTGGTGCACCGTCATGCCCCTGCCTTAGTGCAATTGATCCCGCGAAGGCTCTAGCTCAGAACTCTGTGGCTCACATTGCCCTGTGGTGAGGGGATTTATCCCCGATGGCCTGCGCAGCAGGCCCAAACCTGCCAATGAGATATATCTGGAGAAATCAGGTGCCTGCTTTGGGGGCGCTTCGCACCCAATCGGGGATAAATCCCCTCACCACAAATACTTCGCTGGATTCAGAAATTTCGCACAGCAGTTACAGATTCAGAACTGCCCACCCGGAACTAGCCTCGAGGGTTCGACAAACCAACACAAGGAAGTGAAGTGCCTAACTATCCAAATTCATACCGCCTACGCCAAGGCCGATTCTCCGTACCCGGCCGCGCCTACTTCATCACCTCAGTGATTCACCAGCGCCAACCCGTCTTCGCCGATTGGCAAACAGGCCGGTTACTGGTGGCAGAGCTTCGTAAGGCACATGACCAAAGCTGCGTAGAGTCCATCGCCTGGGTGGTGATGCCTGACCATTTTCATTGGCTGGTGCAATTGCAAAGTGGCACGCTTGCGGAAGTCATTGGCGGAATAAAGGCCCGTTGCACTCAGGCAATTAATCAAAATACCGGGAGACAGGGGCCGTTGTGGCAGAGCGGTTTTCACGACCGTGCGATTCGTGATGATGAGGATTTGCTGCCGTTCGCCCGGTACATCGTGGCCAATCCATTGCGGGCTGGTTTGGTCAAGAAGATAGGTGACTACCCGCTCTGGGATGCATGCTGGCTGTAACCCCCCCTTTCAACTGTTCACATTACCTGTGGTGAGGGGATTTATCCCCGATGGACTGCGCAGCAGGCCCGCTTTTCGTGGGGAAAAACAGGGGCGCTTCGCGCCCCATCGGGGATAAATCCCCTCGCCACAAAAACCCCTGTACTAAATGGATTCCTTACTACGGATGAATGAGTTGCCCCTCATTCCAGATTTATTCAGCAACTCCCCACCCCCAACCCATCACAATTTTTTCACCACTGCCAACCACCGTCTAAGCTTCAAACAAGTCCGATCAATCTGCGTGAATGGATCAATCGACTATGGGCGCTTTGTGGCAAACCGATTCGAGTAAAACCGTGGTTCCGACTGAGAGTGTGGATCAAGCGCCTGTCCCCAAAAAACCACGCCGTCCTCGGCATGGCTGGAAGGCTTTCTGGTTGCTGCTGCTGATTATTGCCATCGTGGTTGGCATGGGGGCGGCCAAGGAGATGCGCACCTCTCGTTTCCAGTCCACTGAGGTCAGCAAATACGCCGCATCGCTGACTTACACACTGGAGCCCGGGCCCAGTGAAGCGATTCACTACCCCGGTAATGGGCCATTCGATTTGCGCCTGGGTTACAGCTCCCTCGATGAATTCCTGCCGCGCCTGCTCAAACGCAATTATGTGATCACCGAGCAGACCCGCTTCTCCCCCGCCCTGCTCAGCTACACCGACAAAGGCCTGTTCGTGCCCTACTCGGAAAAGATCCAGGCCGGCCTGACCATCACCGATTGCCGCGCCGCGCCTCTGTATAAATACAACTACCCCCAGCAACTCTATTCCAACTTCGCGGCGATTCCGCCCGTGGTGGTCAACAGCCTGCTGTTCATCGAAAACCGCTTTCTGCTCGACCCCAAACAGCCCCGCGCCAACCCGGCCGTGGACTGGCCGCGATTCGGCATGGCGGCGTGGTCGCAAGTGGCGAAACTGCTGCACTTGCCCGGTCAGTCGGCAGGCGGCAGTACCTTGGCGACGCAACTGGAAAAGTATCGGCACTCGCCGGATGGCCTGACCGTATCGGGCGCGGAGAAGATCCGCCAGATGGTTTCCGCCAGCGTGCGCGCTTATCAGGCCGGACCTGAAACACTGACTTCGCGGCAGAACATCGTCCGCGATTACCTCAACAGTGTGCCGCTGTCGGCAGTCCCGGGGCACGGCGAAGTACACGGTATGGCCGAAGGTTTGCGCGTCTGGTACGGCAGCGATTTCAACAAGGCCAACGAACAACTGAACAGCCCGGCCACCGACCCGAAAACCATGGCCGACAAAGGTCTGGCCCTGCGCGAAATGCTCTCGTTGATGATCGCCCAGCGCCGCCCTTCGCATTACCTGACCAAGGGCCGCGAAGAACTCGCCGACCTCACCGACAGCCACCTGCGTCTGCTCAAGCAGAACGGCGTCATCGACAACGCGCTGGCCGATGCCGCACTCGCCAGCAAGGTCACGTACCGCGACTGGCAAACCCAGCCAACCATCCAGCCGATTGAAACCAACAAAGGCATCAGCGTCGCCCGCAGTCGTTTGGCGAGCATGCTCAACCGGCCGCTGTATGACCTTGATCGTCTCGACCTGTCGGCCACCAGCACCCTGCAAGGCGACCTGCAAATGCAGGCCACCGAGTACCTGAAAAAACTCGCCGACCCGGCCTTCGCCGCCGAAATCGGCCTGATGGGCGAGCGTCTGCTGACGCCGACCAGCACCACGCAAGTGCGCTACAGCTTCACCCTGTTCGAGTTGACCCCGGACGGCTCGCGCGTACGCATCCAGACCGACAGCACCGATCAGCCGTTCGACATTAATGAAGGCAGCAAACTCGAACTCGGCTCGACGGCGAAAATGCGTGTGCTGACGACTTACCTGCAAATCATCGCCGAACTGCACGACAAATACGCCGGCATGACCGTGCCGGAATTGAAGAAAGTCGACGTGCCGGATCAGGATCGCCTGAGCCAGTGGGTCATCGATTATCTGGTGCAAAACAAGGATCGCGATCTGTCGAAAATGCTCGGCGCCGCGCTTGACCGCAAATACTCGGCAAGCCCCGGCGAAGCGTTTTTCACCGGTGGCGGTCTGCATGTGTTCCATAACTTTCGCAAGGAAGACAACGGCCGCATGCCGACCCTGCGCGATGCCCTGCGGGAGTCGATCAACCTGCCGTTCATTCGCCTGATGCGCGATGTGGTGCGCTACGTCACCTACTCCGGCCCCAACAGCAGCGCCGAACTGCTCAAGGATGACCGCGACCCCCGGCGTCAGGAATACCTGGCCAGTTTCGCCGACCGCGAAGGCACGTCGTTCCTGCTCAAGTTCTGGAAAAAGTACAAAAACAAAGACACTCCAGCGCGCCTCGACACCTTCCTCGACAGCATGCGCCCAACCCCGATCCGCATGGCGGCGGTGCATCGTTATCTGTTGCCGGACGCGAGCCAGGAAGACTTCAACACCTTTGTGCGTGCGCACCTCAAAGGCGCCAAACTCACCGAAAAACTCACCGATGATCGCTTGATCCGTCTCTACGATTCCTATGGCCCGGGCAGCTATGATTTGCCCGATCAGGGCTTCATCGCCAAGGTTCACCCGTTGGATTTGTGGATGATGGGCTACCTGCTGCATAACCCGGACGCGACGTTCAGCCAAATCGTCAAAGCCAGCCACTTCGAGCGTCAGGAAGTCTATAGCTGGCTGTTCAAGAGCAAACACAAAGGCGCGCGCGACAGCCGCATTCGCACCATGCTCGAAATCGAAGCGTTCCTTGAAATCCACCAGCGCTGGCAGAAAGTCGGCTACCCGTTCGATCACTTGGTGCCATCGCTGGCGACGGCGATCGGCAGCTCCGGCGACCGCCCTGCGGCACTGGCCGAACTGATCGGCACCATCCTTAACGATGGCGTGCGCATGCCGACCCTGCGCATCGACAGCCTGCACTTTGCCGCCGGCACACCGTACGAAACCCGCGTGACCAACGATCCGCATGTCGGCAAACGGGTGATGCCATCCGAAGTCGCCACGGCCATGCGCGAGGCGCTCTCGCAAGTAGTTGACTCCGGCACCGCCAAGCGTGTTTCCGGCAGCTTCAGAACCGCCGACGGCACACCGCTGGTCATGGGCGGCAAGACCGGCACCGGCGACAACCGCATCGAAGCCATCGGCTCGGGCGGGCGGATTCTCAGTTCGAAATCGATCAACCGCACGGCAACCTTCGTGTTCTACATCGGCGACCATCATTTCGGCACGCTCACCGCATTTGTACCGGGGCGCTCGGCGGAGAACTTCAAGTTCACCTCGGCGCTGCCCGTGCAGGTGCTCAAAGGCATGGCACCGATTCTGTCGCCGTACCTGCAACCTGATTCGCACACCCAGTGCGAGGCGCCCGCCGTCGCCCAGCGCAACTGAAATCTGCGGTAAAACCCGCCTCCAAGTGAACGCAACTGTGGCGAGGGAGCTTGCTCCCTCGCCACAAAAGTCTGTGTGCACACAAGCCGATACACAAGCGATAACTATGTACCGCACACCCGGCCAGACAGCCGCGCAAACTGAAATCCTTTCGACGCCAAAAGGATTTTGCGCATGTCTGACTCCCGTGCTCGGGGCATCCACTTCGAGACCTTGAAAAAGGCCATCCCCCACGTACTGATCAAGGCCTCGGCGACACGCCGCGCCGAGCTGCGCGAGATCCGGCCGGTGCTGCCGGCCTGGCTCACCAAGGCGTCCTCAGACCAACAACAGACACTCAGGAACGCCACCGAAGCCCTGCACCTGCGTCAGAACCAACGGGACGCCCTGTTCGACAAAATCCAGAGCATCGACAGCTTTGCGAAAAAACTGCTGGAACCTGAACTGCAGAAACTTGACCCCAGTTTCGATGCCGACAACACCTGGCTGCGCTTGTACGCACCAAAAAGCCTGGGCATTTTCGGTCTGAAAAGTGAAGCGCTGACGGTTAAAACCCTCTCGCTTTTGCAAGCGGCGTTGCACAACTTCGAATATGACGAAACCCGACCGGGGTTCTATGACACGAACTCGTGTTTTATCAGTCGCCCGGATGCCAATGGCCATTTCGAACCGATCGCTACCCCGGTCAGCGTCGACGTTTTCGCGCGCCTGTGCCGGCGTCTGAACATCGGCGAGCAGTATCAGCGCTACCTGACAGACTTCCTGCGTCCGCCGAACAATCGCCTTGTCGAAAATCTGCTGCGGCAGATCAATGGCGCGTACTGCAAGCAATCCCTGCAGACAGCAGCCTGTCTGGCGCTGATCAAAAAAGACATCGGCCAGGCCGAATACAATCAGCTGATGAAAGTCGTCAAAGGCGACAGCGTCATCATGGACGGCAAGAAACAACTGCGATTTTGCGGCTTAAGCATCATGGGGCTGCGCCTGAGCGATTGCGTGTTGTTCATCCCGTGCGAGTTACATCGCTACAGCACCGGGTCGATAATCGCCTGGATCCCGGGGGATCCCGAACACCCGGTCAAACGCTACGCCAGCTTCGAGGCATTCCAACAGGAACTGACCCGCCAACTGAGCGCCCGTACCAGCAACATTGCCACCGATGCCGGCTCGCCAACGTCCTATCAACTGTTCTTCAGCCGTTTCGTTGCGCAGAAGGACAGGTCGTATTACTTCAGACGCTTTAACGAGACTGTCAGCGATGGCCCGCCACGGTCTTTTGTCGAGAAGTGGCGCCATCACGAGCTGGTGCAACTGGGCGAACGACTGATACTCCACGCAGACATCCCACCACCGCGCGAATACGGAGTTCGTCAGGATCCGCTGGAGGCGCCGAATTTCCACATCACCGACTGCACCTTGCCGGGCAAAGGCCCTTGGGAGGACTTCGAACTGTGGCCGGTGTTGCATGAAACAACCCTCGATCAAATGATCAGCGACGCCAGAGTCATCGCCGTGCCCAACGCCGACGAGGACACCAAGGCACGTTCCGAACGCTGGGCCAATTATCTGAATATCGGCTTTGTCGCCCTCGGCGCCTTTGCGCTGGTGGTGCCCGGACTGGGCGAACTGATGCTGGTGGTGACGGCAGGTCAATTGCTTTACGAGGTGTTGGAAGGTGCCGTGGAACTGAGCGAAGGTGACCGGCAAGCAGGCTGGGCCCACCTCACCGACGTCATCGAAAATCTCGCGGCTGGCATTGCGCTGGCGCCGGTTTTTCACTTCACCGTTTCACCCTTCATCGAAAGCCTGAAAGCAGTGCGCCTGCCAAGCGCAAAGACTCGCCTGTGGAAACCTGATCTGGTGCCGTACCGATTCAAAGGCAAGCTGCCGCCCGAACTCGCGCGGGGCGAGCACGGGCTGTACGCGCACGAAGGTAAATCCCTGCTGCGGGTCGGCGAACATCATTACCAACTGTCGAAACAGGCGACGACCGATGCACTGGTCGTGCGCCACGCCACGCGCCCGGATGCTTTTGAAGTTCCGGTTCGGCACAACGGTTCCGGCAGTTTTGTACTCGAAGGAGAAACGCCTCGAAGCTGGGACGACACCACGTTGATGCGCCGGCTGGGCCATTCGGTCGAAGCGTTTACCGATCCGCAGGAACTGGAGCTGATTCGACAAACCAGCGGCACTTCGCCCGACGTGTTGCGCCGCATGTACCACGAAAATGCGCCCATACCGCCTTTGCTGGCCGACACCGTGCAGCGTTTCAATATCGAGCGCGATGTGCAGGCCTTCGTCGACAACGTCAGCAGCGATGACCCGGTCAGGCAGGCCCGGGCCAGACGTGATCCGGCCAGCCAGCTGCAAATCATCGAAGCTCAAGGACTGTGGCCTGCCGACGTCCCCCTGCGGGTCAGCAACAATCGCGGCGAGACACTCTGGCAATCAGCAGCGGCCAGGTTAGCTCAAGGCCGAAAACTGGTGGTTCAGTTGAGTGATCAACAACTCAACGGTGGGCAGGGTTTGAATACAGTCCTGCAAACGCTGGAGGCGAATGGCGCACCGATTGCCCTCGACGCAGCGCCCGCCGAGCGTGAAGCGCATCTGCAGACACGCATTGCCGACAGCGCAAAAAGTCTGCGTCGGCAATTATTCGAGCAGCGTTACCAACCTCAGGAACGAACGTTCAACCCGGCGCGAACAGTGTTGACCGAGGCATTCCCTGCGCTGCCGGCGCCGCTCGCCGACACCTTGCTGGGCAACGCCACGCCAGCCGAACTCGACCTGATGAAGCAGCAACAACGCTTGCCGTTGCGCCTTAGGCAACTGGGCAACGAATTGCAATTTGAAACCCGCAGCACTCATGCCTGGCAAGGTTTTCATCATGACTGGCTGGCGACCGCCGACACCGAACGCCTGGCCCTCAATGCCCTGCGTATCCACAGCGATGCGCTGGCCCGACTGCGCATTGAAGTTCGCCAGCAATCGCTGGATGGCGAGCTGATTTGCAGCGTTGGCTCCGCAGACGCCACGACAGTAAACACACTGATCAAGGACGCCGATTCTCGCTACACCGCGCATGACGCTCAAGGCCAGCATCTGCAAGACCGGCCGGGCGATCTGTTTCAAGCAATCCTCAACGCCCTGCCCGCTGATCAGCGCCAGGCACTGGGTTATCGCCTCGATGACGCCGCCGGTTTCAAACACTGGATTCTGGCGAAAACCGAGCCGGCGAGCGTACGTCGCACGTTGCTCGCCGAACCACCGATCAGTGACCGCGTAGCGACTGAAACCACTATTTTGCTCGGTGGTCCCGGTTACTCCAGAGCCGGGCAAACCCTGCTCGACCGTATTCAGGACATTTACCCGCACCTCAATGAAAACGAAGTGCAAGGTTTCGCCCAAGCGCTAAGCACCCAGGGCGATGCCGAGTCGGGCATCCGGCGTATCGAAAACGACCTTGACACATTGCGCATCGCCCTCGACACCTGGCGCTTCGAGGAAGTGATCAACTGGCACTCCGGCAATGGTGGCACGCATAACCTGACGTTTATGCTCGACGGCGGCCTGCATCTGTCCGAAAGACTGATGGCCTGTTTTGAACGTAAAGCCACGGTGTTTGGCGAACGCAGCGTCGCACCGCAAGCCGGTTATACGCTGGATCTTTCCTCTGAAATGCGTCGCTACAATCTTGAGCACTGGTGGAAAAAACTACCGGACATCAAGCCTTATCTCGATCAGATCACCACCCTCTCCCTCGACAACGTGCCCCTCGCCACCGACGGATCGGGACTGCTCAAGGACTTTCATCACCTGCGTCAATTGAGCGCCAGAAACTGCGAGTTGAAGCAACTGCCGAAAGACATCGGCCGCATGCGTCAACTGGAAACCTTGCGCCTCTCGGGCAACCAGATTCAGTTGACGCCGCAAACCGTGGAGGAACTGAAGAACCTCACACGCCTGCAAACCCTGCGTCTGGATCTGAATCCCTTGGGCCTGGCCCCCAATGTCAGCCGAATGCCGCGTCTGGGCATCCTGACGATGAACGAAACCGGGCTGACCACCTGGCCTGAGGGCCTGTTTGAAAAGCACCGGCCACGACAGTTTTTCCTCGACATGCTGGGCAATCCGATCGAGGAAGTTCCGCGTGTCGTACCAGGTTCCAACAACGCTTTCATCATCGCCCGCACCCGTCTGATTGCCAGTGAGTTGTCTGACGTCAATCGTGTTCTCTACGAGAAATATCGCACCTCCGTCGGCCTTATCCCCGAACATGTCACGTCGACAACCACCACCGAAATGATCAGACGTTGGCCTTTGAAGACCGATGCGTTATTCAACCGTATGCCGGGAGTCGGCATTTATCGCCCGGAAGCGTGGCCCGATCTGGCCTCCGAACCGAACTCACGGGGCTTCTTCAAAATCATCGATGACCTGACCCAATCGGCGGATTATCGCAGCGGCGGCTCGGCACTGGAGCAATTGAGCGAGCGCGTCTGGCGAATGATCCATGCAATCGATATCGACAAAAACCTGCGTCAGGATCTGTTCGAGATGGCCATCGCGCCAGTCAATTGCCGGGATGCCGGGGCACAGGTGTTCAATCAGATGGGCATCAAGGTGCTGGCGGCCGAAGCCCGGTTGTCTTCGACCTCAAGAGACATGCTCGAACAAAAACTGGTGACATTGGCCCGAGGCGCTGCGCGACTGGATTACGTCAATGATGTCGCCCAAGCGGACATCCAGAGCCGTGGCGGTAATCCCGACGTTGTCGAGGTGTACCTGGCCTATCAGACGGGGCTGGCGCTACGCCTCGATCTGCCGTGGCAGTCGCAGAACATGCTGTTTCGCATCACTGCAGGTGTCGATCAGGCGAAAATCGACCTGGCATTCGAAACGGTCAACGCGATGGAGACTGGCGACGGCCTGATCAACCGCATGCTCGAACAGCCGTTCTGGGCCGACTATCTGCGCGAGGCTCATCCCGACAGTTACTACGCCAACAAGGCCCGCTTCGAGGAACGGTCATCACAGCTCGACGACTTGCGTACGGCACAAGCCGACTGGGCAAGCGCCAACGATCCTTACCAGCAAAAAGCGGCTTTGCGTGACAAGCTCAAGGATCTCGCACGAATACTGGGCGTCCCCAAAGAGCAAGTGCTGACCGGGCAACCCATGCCGGATTCTGTATACGAACATCTGATCAATGATCTGGGCGATCAGGAGCAGCAACTCAGCCGCCAGCAAACCCGCGATGCGTTGAAAAAGCTCGCACTGCCCCCCGGTTAACCGACCTCGGAATCCCAGATGACCGTGACGTTGCCTTTGTACGTTGCCGCGCCGCCGGACAACATGTGTTCGACATCCGCCTGCTCGACCGCGAAGTGCAACGTCCCCGGTTTGCGGTCAACGTAAACGCCCGGCTGGAACAGTTCGGTACCTGTGCCGCTGACCCGCAACGGTTGGCGGATTACTGCGCCGCCAGCTGCCGATGTCAGACCAGCGGGCAACGTCACTGCAATCTGCAACGGTACGGAACGACCTCCTCGTTCCTCCAGACCACAGGTATCGCCTACCAGGAACTCGCACGTCATCTGCATTTTGAAACGGGAGCTTGTCGAGATATTAAAGGTCTGGTCACGGAACAAACGCGTCGGCTTACGTCCTTGATTCAGCCAGGCCTGCCAGCCGCCCAGAGGCACCAATTCGACACGAGTGCCACCCGGTGGAATATCGACTTTGAGGGTGTGCTGCACCTCCAGCTCAAAGTTCAAGGTCAATGCGGAATCGGTTGGCAACATGATGTCGCCGAAATCAAAATCCGCTCCGGGGCCTAGTGTGTAGGTCAGAGTACCCATGTATTTACCCGAGGACATTTCCAGCGGGCTGGGGGTTTCCAGTTCATAGGCGAAATCCAGGTAGTCATAACGCAGCCACGGGATATCAAACTTTGCCTGACGTGAGCAGATGCCTTCAGTAGGGGTTTTCCAGAAAAAAGCGTAAGCGAAAGACCACACCACACCGACACCGCTGTATGTGCAAGGTGGTGGTGTGTTGACCCATGTTCCATCCCAGAGCTTCCAGTGCGCATCGCGAGGAGTGTCTGTCGGGCCCACCAGTTTCATGATGTCTTCAGTGAGGTATTTTGAACCGAGCCCGGCAATTCGTACTTTCAGCGTTTTCGTTTCAGCCGTGCCCTGATGTGTCACCGTCAGATCGCGCCACTGGGTCGGGACTTTGAACATGGCACCCTGACGAATCGATGGATGATTCGCCACAATCGGGCCGGCAGAATAGAAGCGGATCGGCACCTGCAAACTGAACATCTCATTGTCTTTGCATTGCTGGGCATAGCCCGCGCAATAACCGCTGGACGGTGTGTCATTGATGAATTTGTTGCGGTGCGGATACGCCGAATCCGGCTTGAAAGATGCGTTGATCGAAACCTGTTCGGCTGTCGCCGATGACAACCACACGAAAACCAAAGCCAGCGAGAATGCACCTCGCCGGAATACTCGAAAAAGAATCATCCATTGCACCTCATGCAGGCCGTCAATCATTACTCTGATCGGCGGCCGGTTTTGACGAGATCAGCCGACCTCGGAATCCCAAACAACCGTGACGTTGCCTCTATACGTGGCAGCCTCGCCGGACAACATGCGCTCGACATCAGCCTGCTTGATGTCAAAGTGCAAAACCCCCGGTTTGCGGTCGACATAAATTCCGGGCTGAAAAAGCTCGCTGCCCACGCCACTCACACGCAACGGCTGACGAACGACCGGCTGGCCATCCGCCGAGGTCAGGCCGGTGGGCAAAGTCACCGCAACTTGCAACGCCACGATGCGACCTCCCGGCTCCTCAAGACCGCAGACATCACCCACGGTGAACTCGCACGTCATCTGCATTTTGAATTGCGAGCTGGTCCAGATATTGAAGGTCTGGTCACGGAACAATCGCGTCGGTTTACGCCCCTGATTCAGCCAGGCCTGCCATCCGCCCTCGGGGATCAATTCAACCTTATTGCCACCCGGAGGAATTTCGACCTTGAGCATGTGCTCGACGACCAGGGTGAAATTGAGCTGAAGCAGATCGTCATTGGGGATCATGAGGTCACCCATGTCGAAATCCTTGCCGGGGCCCACCGAGTACTCGATGCTGCCGTGGTATCGACCCGATTTCATCGTGAGCGGGCTGGGAGTGCGCAGTTCATAACCGAAAACAAAGTAGTGATAGTAGAAGTCAGGAATCGCAAACCGCGCCTGCTTGGCACATACACCGGCATTGACCGGAACTCTCCAGAAACTGTTGTAACCGAAGGGACCCAGCGTGTACCAGCCCACACCATCACAAGGTGCTGGTGCGTAAGCCCATCCGCCCCCCGTCCACAAAAGATTCCAGGCGTCACGAATGCTGCCGCCTGCCTGGCCCTCCACAAGATCCATTACCGGTGTTCTGACACCTGCCTCATGACCTACGCCGGCGATGCGAAGCTCCAGTGTTTCCCGGGCGCCGGATTCATGGGTCACTTCGATCTGCTGCCAATGGGAAGGTACTTTGGCCATGCCGCCCTGGCGCGGGTCGGTGTGAAACGCCTGAATCGTGTGACTGGCGTTGAAAGTAATTGGCGCAATCAGCGTGAACAAACCTGCCGGCTTGCAAACAATGGGCAACTGCAGGCAAAACCCTTCCGAAGGTGTCTGGTTAATAAACTCATTGATTTGCGGGTTTGAGGAGTCAGGTCGAAACAACGCTTCGATGTCTTTGACCGCTGCAGACGCCGATACGACGGTGAAACTCACCGCTAGCGCCACCGTCACGCGTAGATACAAGTTGATCATGGTTTTTTACCGCTTCGGGTCGGAGTGAGGGCGATCAAGCACCGGGTAAAACGGCGTTGAACATCATGTTGACGTTGCCGAAGTACTTACCCGGTTTGTAGACGCCATCACCGGGGGGCTGCGGAGTGATTTCCAGCAACACCCGGCGCCCCTGCCGGCTGTCCGCCGCAGACACCACTTCAACTGCCTCGCCCACCTTCAATTCTCTGCCGTTGAACACCACCTGCAATTCGATCTCGTGGCCGGACTCGCCGCTGGACAGATACGCCAGACCGTCCAGACGTGCCTCGATCGCCCCGCCTTCGTTTTTCACATCAAAATCCTTGCGCAGACCACCGAGCGTCGAGTTGAGCAAACTCCACGGCAGCCGCTGTTCGCGACTGATCCAGCCAGGGTCTGCGGGCAACACATGGAACCCTGAAGAGGGAATGCTCACCGACACTTCAAATTCCTGCACCTCGCGCGCCGCGTGGGCACAGGTGCAGGCCAGCAACAAACCGGTCAGCGTCACCAGTGCAATTTTTCGCCTGTTCATGATCGTTCCTCTGCCATCCAAATCGCGGTGTGTCTAACCCTTCACGTCGACTTTCTTTTTCGCCGCGCCTTCAACTACCGTGAAGCGGTAATTGCGCCCGGCCTGCTTGTCGAAACGGAACGTGCGGCCCGCCAGAATGTGGTGTTTGGTGGTCGGCTGACAGTCCTGGTCATTGCCCACGGCACAGTCCCTGAACTCGTCGATGACCACCACGCTGTTGCCGTTATTGCGGATTTGATATTGGTCGTTGCGGTCATCAATGACGCTGTCGAACCGGGTGTTTTTCGGCCGCACGAAAAACACCGTGCCGTAACCGGCCAGCACCGTAACGCCGGCCGCGAAGTCTTTTTTGTAGTCCGCCTGCTCTTCATCCGTGAGCGCAAATTCGTCGGCGGCCTCAGGCACCACCGGCACAAAACGGACGCGAAAATAGCGTTCCTGGTCGCGCGCGCCCATGTACAACAAGCGCGTGCCTTGAGTACCGTTGGCCGGCACGATCAGCCGCGCCGGGCTGGCCATCAGGCCGTCGCGTGCTGTGGCGCCGGCTTGGGATTGCAGAGGGATTTCGCGGGCAGCGCCCTGCTCATCGAAGATCATTTCGAGAATATTGATCTTGATGAACGCGGTACTGTCGCCGCCATTGAAGATGCGTTTCAGGTAGGTGCTTTTGTCGGCATCCAGATAGTCGTAAACCACGCCAACGTTGATCTGCGGAGCAGCAAAAGCGAGGGGTGCACACAAGAAAAAACCAATTGCCAACAAACGTTTCATGTTCGATTTGCCTCTGTATTTTCAACACAGCCGCAACGGGCTGTCACAGCGAGTGACGGGTTTAAGGTCGGATCAGCCAGCGGTTTCATTGGCAATAGCGTTGTCCGCCAACGTATCCGGCGTGCAGCGCAAATCGCCAATCATCAGCACGTTGTTTTCCACCCGGGCGGCATCGGTGTTCAAACGGAACCGGCAGAGCAATTGATCGCCCTGACGCACTTCCAGGGTCGGCGCGCCGGCGTTCATTTCCATCGAAAAGAACCCGTCGACTTCGCTCACGCCACGGCTGGCGTGGTTGATGATGTGGTGGCCCTTGAGCGGTTGACCTTTGGGGTCGATCAAGCGGCCGAGAACGGTCAGGGTTTTCATCACGCGGATCTTTCGATAGTCCACGCCGCCCTTGTTCAAGTGGTAACTCATGCGCGCAGGCTGGATGGCCGCGGCCGGGACGTCGTTGCCTTCGAAATCGAAGCTCACCGTGCCGTTTTTGTACGCGGTGATCGGGATGAAGTTGCGCCCCGGCCGCAGGTTGGCGCTGCCACCGCTCAAGTCATCGGCGCGCAGGGCGATGTCGTCCAGATCAGACTCGACATCAACGATCATCCCGGCGCCACCTCGGTCGTGTTGGCTGGTCATGGCGATGTATTGGCCACTCAGCGCCACGGTGCTGTCGAGGTTCAAACCGCCGGAAAAATTGTTGTTATACGAAGAGCGCTGAATGAAGCCGTCGCCGTTGACCGCGTCGCTCTGAAAGCTGCCAGTCCCGGAAAGCCCCAGACCGTAAGTGTCGGTGATCGCCGTGGCCGAGACGCTCTGCAACAAGTGATCCTGCAAGTCTTTGCGATAGGTGACGGACGCATTGTTGTCACGCCCACCATCGCGCGAAGTTCGCGAACCGAGGCTGCCGGAAATCTGCTCGCCCGGCCCGCCCAGCGCCAGGCTGACACTCAGGTCGACCCCGCGATTGCGCGCATCGCCGCTGCTGAAACTGCCCGGGCGGTCGAACACCGAAAATCGCCAGTTGGCATCGCTGCCAAACAATTCGCCGCGCTGCGTCCAGCCGAGATCGAGACCGACACCTTCGATATTGCCGTCACTGTGCGAGACCCGCGCGTTGATCGAACTTTTGTTGCTGACCCGATGATTGACCGACAGCGCCGAGTTGCTGGTCTGGCCGATGAACACGTTGCGCTGCCGTACTCGCGTGCCGTCGGGCAGGGTTTCGTAGGTGTTGGTGGTGTCGAGCCAGCTGCGGTTGTGGGTCAGGAAAATACTGCCCGAGCCGTAGCTGTACATGCCTTGCAGATCGAGGCCGGTGCCGTGGTCTTCGGTTTGGTAAACATTGCCGAACACACTGGTGTTGTTGGCCAGCGTCCAGTCGATTGAACTGCCGTACTGCAGTTTTTCGCTGATCTGCCGCCCGGAGAATCCGACGATGACTCGCGGATGCAGCAAGTAGTTAAACGCCGCGCCCGCCGTCATGCCGCCGGACGCCTGATCGTCCCAGTTGCTCCAGAGCTTGCTCTCGCGCCCGGCGAACACGTTGTAGCGCCAGCGCTCGTCATGATTGCGCCAGTTGTTCGGTTTGTAGATCAACTCGGACGTGGTGGAGGTGATCTGGCCGTCTTCGATCAGGCGCACTTCAACTTCATAGATGCCGCCGGGCAACGGCCGGGTGTCGAGGGTTTGCAGACCGGCGTCGACCGGTTGCGTGTTGATCAACATGCCGTTGCGATAAATCTCCACCGAAGCCTGGCGGTTCGCGGTGACGTAGAGCGGATAAACGCTGGGCTTCGGATTGTCGATGGCGAGGCTGTCGGAGCTGCCGTACATGGCGCCCACCGCCGTGTCGGGGCTGACACCGAACGAACGCGGCTGGCGAGTCAGGCCTTCGGAATCGGGCATGAAATAGCCGAGGCGGACAAAACTGCCTTGCAGCTCTTTCTGGCTATAGAGCTCTTGCACGGCGTGATACATCTGCTCGTCCGAGCCACCGAGACGGGCCATTTGTACGTTCAAACTTTGTGTCCAGTTGCCGAGGCTGCTGCTGGTGACCAGACCGTAACGGCCTCCGAGGTCCTGATCCTGACCACCGTTGAGGTTGAGCTGGTTGCGCACAATCAACCCGGTGCTGCCGGACTTCGGTTGCAGGTAATAGCGCGGCGCCTGGCTGTCGCGCTCGGCATTCTCGGTGACGATCGATACCAGCGAATTTTCCAGGTTGTAGTGCACGGCGAGCATCTGCGCCGGGCAACTGCCCTGACAGTTACCCAGCACCACACCCCGACCGAGATAGTCGGCCCAGACATCGCGTTCGATGGCAGTGAAGTTACTGTCGGCGCTCTCGGTAAATTCGAGCAGGGTGATGCGATCATCGCGTGATAGAACAATCATCGCTTCGCCCAGAAACTGTTGGTCCAACTCCACACGCACCGCAAGTGGCACATCAAAGAAGTGTTCTTCGAATTCACTCGGCAACCCTTTTGCCTGCGCCAGCAAGTTACGTGGCGTATGACGGTCATCCGTAGGCGCAGCCAAGGCATTGGCACATAAAAAAAGTGCAAGCGCTGCCGCGATGGGTGTCATCGGAAACATGAACTTAGTTACTCTTTTTGTTTGATCGGCCAAACGCCGACCGAACGCTAATAAATAACGACCGGCCGGGCGTACCCATTGCCAAAGACTGACAGTGGTCGAAAGCGCTTTATGGCGTAATGCGCGGAATGGCGTCGAACATCACCACCGGCGTGGCGGTGTACAGACCGGATTGGCCATCGGCCGGTTTGGCGGCGGTGATCACCAGATCGGCACGCATGCCGCCGTTGGATTCGGTGTCGCCGACAACTTCTTCAGACGCGCCGGTGAGGGTTTTACCGTTGAAGGTGTACGTCAGCGCAATGGTATTGGCACCGTTGAACAGAGGCTGTGGGCCACCTTCAACGTAAGCGCCGACCGAACCCTGGGTGTGCTGGATGTCATAGGTACCGCGCACCGGGGACAACGTGCCTGCGCCGATGACGTAACGCATTTCTTCGTTTTTACCGAAGTTCGGATCGACCGGTTGTGCGTGGAACACCTTGCTCGGAATGTCCGCGACGATATTAATCGCCGTGCGCGATTCTTCAGCCGCAAAGGCCACCGAAGCACCCAGTGTCAGCATGGCCAGAGGAGTAGCGATTGCAAGTTGCTTGAGCATGATTAACTTCCTGTCATTTCGTTGTGGGAGATGGCTGAAGTCCTGAACCGCTTACAAGGTCTGAAGAATGAAGCCAGCTGGGCTCAGACATGTAAGAAAGTGGACATTCAACGCCGAGGAATATTCCGCTATTCCCACCACGAAATAAGCAGGCCGTTTCTGACGCACGCGTAGCCCAAGTGCTATTTGACTTGAAAGAAAAAAAGTAACTTTCAAGAAAAACACCTGAGCAACTGTAAGACCGATACTACATCAGGACAAAATGACAAAGTGGCAAGCTATGCAACTTCTGTAAGAACCAAACTACACGCGCAATAAAATAAGGAGGCGATCGATGCTTTAGAGTAATTAATCAAACTAATGGAAAGTTGTATAGGCATTTATTGTTACCGGCGCCGCGAAAAAATCCTGCTCAGGTGCCCCTTGCGCTATCTGCGAGCTCGTGCAGACCCGCACGACCGTTGGTCATTTCAGCTTGATCAAGTCATAAGATATATCTTAAGTTGTATCTAAACACGACGAGAGAAGACTGAAATGAGAGACCATCATTCCCCCCACCGCGAACACGGCGACGGCCGTGACGGCTTCGAAAAACGTCCCGGTCGCGAGCGCGGCGGCCGCGGCCCACGGGTGTTCGCCCCCGGTGATTTGAAATTGCTGCTGCTGGCGCTGATCGCCGAACAGCCGTGCCACGGCTACGACCTGATCCGCCAGATCGAAGGCATGTTCGACGGTGCATACAGCCCGAGCCCCGGCGTGATCTACCCGACCCTGACCTTTCTCGAAGAAAGCGACCTGATTGCCGGTGACGCCGAGGGCGGTAAAAAACGCTACAGCGTCACCGAGGCCGGTCGTTTGTCTTTAAGCGAACAAGCCGTGGCGCTGGATGGCGTGCGCATGCGCATCGACGTCAGCAAACGCTCATTGCGTGGCCACGACCGCCCCGCCGAAATTCACGAAGCCGTGCACAACTTGCGTCACGCCCTGCAAATGCACCACGGCCGCTGGAGCCCGGAAGAAATCCTGCGCGTGCGTGACCTGCTCAACGACACCGCCAAAGCCATCGTCGACGGCCCTGCCGTTCAACCTGCCTCGGAGAAAGCCGAATGACTGCAGTCGATACCCAAACCATTCACCGCGTGATGCACGAAATCAAACGCCGCAAGCTTGAAGTGTTGCGCGTAGTCGACCTGACGCCGCGCATGCGCCGCATCACCCTCGGTGGGCCGGAGCTGGCCGGGTTTATCAGCCTGGGCACCGACGATCACGTCAAACTGCTGTTCCCGCAGAACGCCGAACAGACGACGGCGCTGGAAACCATGGTGCTCGGCGCCGGCAAGGACGATGGGCCGAAGCCAGAGATGCGCGACTACACGCCGCGCCGTTATGACCTTGATGCGCTGGAGCTGGACATCGACTTCGTTCTGCATGGTGACGGCCCTGCGTCGACCTGGGCCGAGCAAGCTGCACCGGGGCAATTCCTGCACATCGGCGGGCCGCGTGGCTCGATGATCGTGCCGGATATCTTCGACAGCTACCTGCTGATCGGCGACGAAACTGCCCTACCCGCCATCGCTCGTCGCCTTGAAGGTTTGGCGGCCAATCGCAAAGCCTTGGTCGTGATCGAGGTGGAAAACGGTGCTGAACAGCAAGTGCTAGAGAGCGCGGCGCAGATCAATGTGATCTGGGTATTGCGTGAAGGTGGCAAGGACAACCTGCTGAGCACGGTGAAGCAATTGCAGGCGCCCAAAGGCAATCTGTATGCGTGGGTGGCGACGGAGACCAAAGTCTCACGGCAGATTCGCCGGGTGCTGATTGATGAACATGGGTTGGATGAGCAACTGATCAAAGCCGTCGGCTACTGGCGCGCCGAGGGCACTTCTGAAGAGGAGTGACACAAATCCCCTGTGGCTGGGAATTACCTGTTTCTGGTGATCCCCTGTGGTTGATGATTACCTGTGGTTAGTGATTACCTGTGGTTAGTGATTACCTGTGGTTAGTGATTACCTGTGGTTAGTGATGACCTGTGGTTAGTGATGACCTGTGGCGAGGGGATTTATCCCCGCTGGGCTGCGAAGCAGCCCTGAAACCGGGCACTGCGGATTACCTGACACAACTCATTGAATGTTTTGGGGCCGCTTCGCAGCCCAACGGGGATAAATCCCCTCGCCACAGGTTTCTCATTTACCACAGGTTCCTCACTGATCTAAAGATCGGGTTGCGCGCCAGCGGTCGAGGCCGATCACCAGCAACCCAATCACCACAAACCCGACCAATATCCCCCCGGCATTGATCAGCACCTGTGGATAACCCAGTACCGCCACATCAATGAACGGATACGCATACGCGCCAAGCAAATGCCCGCGCAGCAAGGCGTAGATGAAATACACCAGCGGATAAATCAGCCACACCGGCAGATGCCACCAGCGCAACGTGCCCTTCGGCACACACGACCACCAATACCCCAGAAACAGCAGCGGCATTACGTCGTGCAGCAGCTCATCGGCAACAAACTGCCAACCTTCCGGGTGCCACAAATGCCGTAGCAAAAGGCTGTAGGCCAGACCGACCACGGCAATACTCACGGCAATCCCACTGCTCACCCACGGCTGCAAAAACCAACGGCGCACGGCGGATTCACGCTCGGTCACGGCACAGGTCAACACCGTCGCCACCAGCGTATTAGTGAGGATCGTGAAGTAACTGAAAAAACTCACCAGCCCGCCCAACAGGCTGGCGCCGACGCTCAAACGCGCAAAAAAAATCAGATAAAGCTGAATGCCCAGCCCCGCCCAGCCCAATACGGCAGCGCAGGTGATCAGGCGTCGCCGCCGGACGGCGTCCATTTCAGAGCGGTCGCTTGGTGCGCATCAACTTCACGTACAGGCGCTCGACCTTCTCCCGCGCCCACGGGGTTTTGCGCAGGAACGTCAGGCTCGACTTGATGCTCGGATCGCTCTTGAAGCAGCGAATATCAATGCGCTCGGCCAGCCCCGACCATTCGTAATGACTCACCAAAGCGTTGAGGATCTGTTCGAGGGTGACGCCGTGCAGCGGATCGGGGGTTTGGTCGTTCATGCCAGGCCTTTGGGCGAAGTGAAAAATGCGGAAGCCGCGCACCTTAGCCGAGGGGGTGGTTCGGTGGAAGGGCTTCCTTCAAATGTAGGTCAAGGTCAAAAGATCGCAGCCTTCGGTAGCTCCTACAGGTGTACGCATTTCAATGTAGGAGCTGCCGAAGGCTGCGATCTTTTCGCACTGTTACCAAATCCGAAAGGATGCATGTTTATAAAAGGCCTTTGTCTTTTTGTTACAGATCATTATCCTGCCGCCCTTCCGCTGAATCGCTTCACTGCCTGCGACATATTGAAGCGCACGAATTGCACCCCCGAAAACACCAAAAAAAGACTTATCCATGCCCGATTTTTCCTTCTCCCGAGACAGCGCTATCTCAGCCCTGCGCACCCTTGGCGGCTGCACCGCACTAGGCCTTGCCACCTGCGCTCAAGCGGCGCCCGCGTTCGACAGTGAATCACCGTACATGCTCGGTGACTGGAACGGCACGCGCACCGAACTCTCGGAAAAAGGCTACGACTTCAAGCTCGATTACACCGGCGAAATGGGCAGCAACCTGCACGGCGGTTACGACCATGACCGCACCGCGCGTTACAGCGATCAGTTCGGTCTGGGCACGCACCTGGATCTGCAAAAGATCCTCGGCTGGGACGACGCCGAGTTTCAACTGACCATCACCAAGCGCAGCGGCAACAACATCAGCAACGATCGCATCAACGATCCGCGCGTTGGCGGCTTCACTTCGGCCCAGGAAGTCTGGGGCCGTGGCCAGACCACGCGCCTGACGCAGATGTGGTATCAGCAGAAATTCTTCGATCAGAAACTCGACATCAAGGTCGGCCGTTTCGGCGAAGGCGAAGACTTCAACAGCTTCCCGTGCGACTTCCAGAACCTCGCGTTCTGCGGCTCGCAGGTCGGCAACTGGGTCGGCGGCATCTGGTACAACTGGCCGGTCAGCCAATGGGCACTGCGCGTCAAATACCACCTGACCCCAGAGTTGTACGCGCAGGTCGGTGCCTACGAGCAAAACCCATCGAACCTCGATCGCGGCAACGGCTTCAAACTCAGCGGCAGCGGCACTCAGGGCGCGATCCTGCCGATCGAACTGGTGTGGACGCCGAAGCTCAACGGCCTGCCGGGCGAATACCGCGCCGGTTACTACTACAGCAACGCCAAAGCCACCGACGCTTATAAAGATCAGAACGGCCAGCCGGCGGCCCTCAGCGGCGAAGCTTATCGCAGCGCGTCGAGCAAACACGGTGTCTGGCTGGGCATTCAGCAGCAAGTCACCAGCGTTGCCAGCGATAACAGTCGCGGTTTGAGCGTGTTCGCCAACGGCACGATGCACGACAAGAAAACCAACGCGATCGACAACTACGTGCAGGCCGGCATCACCTACAAAGGCCCGTTCGATGCGCGCGCCAAGGATGACATCGGCTTCGCCCTCGCCCGCGTACACGTCAACCCGGCCTACCGCAAAAACGCCGAAGCGACGAATCAGGCCAACGCCGTATACGACTACGACGATCCGTCCTTCCTGCCACCGCAAGACACCGAATACAGCGCCGAGCTGTATTACGGCGTGCACGTGACCAACTGGCTGACCGTACGCCCGAACCTGCAATACATCCGCCACCCCGGTGGCGTGAACAACGTCGACGACGCCCTGATCGGCGGGATCAAAATCCAGTCCTCGTTCTAACCGACACCCCAAAAACCTGTGGGAGCTGGCTTGCCAGCGATAGCGATTTCACATTCGACATCAACGTCGCCTGATGCACCGCCATCGCTGGCAAGTCGAATCGTCGCACCGCAGCTCCCACAGGGATCGAAGAAAATTCGTTAGCTAGACAAGTTTTTATCTGAACCATGCCCGCGCTCAATCGTCATCTACAGTGACTACAGCGCGGGACTACATAAACGTCACGGAGAATCACACTATGAGCACCGAAAGTGCTTCGAGTCGGGGCCGTTTGCTACCGAGCCTGCTCGGCATTCTGCTTCTACTGATGGGCCTGGCCATGTTGGCCGGAGGGGTCAAGCTGAGCATGCTCGGCGGCTCGTTGTATTACCTGCTGGCCGGTATCGGCATTGCGCTGAGCGGCATCCTGTTGCTGATGCGCCGTCGCGCGGCGCTGGGCCTGTACGCCATCGTCCTGTTTGCCAGCACCGTTTGGGCGCTGTGGGAAGTCGGTCTGGACTGGTGGCAACTGGTGCCACGTCTGGCCCTGTGGTTTGTCCTCGGCTTCGTGATGTTGCTGCCGTGGTTCCGTCGTCCGCTGCTGCTTGACGGCCCGGCGCCGATGGGCACTCGCGGTCTGACCGTGGCCGTGGTTCTGGCCGGTCTCACCGCGCTGATCAGCCTGTTCACCCACCCGGGCGAAACCTTCGGCGAACTGGGCCGCGACACCGCCGACACCACCAGCACCGCACCAGCGATGCCCGATGGCGACTGGCAGGCCTATGGCCGCACCGAATTCGGTGACCGTTATTCGCCACTGAAGCAGATCACCCCGGCCAACGTCGGCAAGCTGCAAGAAGCCTGGCGCATCCAGACCGGCGACTTGCCGACGGCGGATGACCCGGTCGAGCTGACCAACGAAAACACCCCGCTGAAAGCCAACGGCATGGTCTACGCCTGCACCGCGCACAGCAAAGTGTTGGCCCTGGATCCGGACACCGGTAAAGAACTGTGGCGCTTCGACCCGCAGATCAAGAGCCCGGTCGGCTTCAAAGGCTTCGCCCACATGACGTGCCGTGGCGTGTCGTACTACGACGAAGCCGCGTACGCCAAAACTGAAAACGCAGCGTCCGCGGTGATTTCGGAAGCTGGCAAAGCCGTTGCTCAGGCTTGCCCGCGTCGTCTGTACCTGCCAACCGCTGATGCCCGCCTGATCGCACTGAACGCCGACACCGGCAAAATCTGCGAAGGCTTCGGCACCAACGGTGTGGTTGACCTGACCCAAGGCATCGGCCCGTTCACCGCTGGTGGCTACTACTCCACCTCGCCGGCCGCGATTACTCGTGATCTGGTGATCATGGGCGGTCACGTCACCGACAACGAATCGACCAACGAGCCATCGGGCGTGATCCGCGCTTTCGACGTGCGCGACGGTCACCTCGTATGGAACTGGGACAGCGACAAGCCAGACGCCACCGAGCCTTTGGCACCGGGCGAAACCTACAGCCGCAACTCGGCGAACATGTGGTCGCTGGCCAGCGTCGACGAAAAACTCGGCATGGTTTACCTGCCACTGGGCAACCAGACTCCAGACCAGTGGGGCGCTGACCGCACCCCGGGCGCCGAGAAATTCAGCGCCGGTATCGTTGCTCTGGACCTGGCCACCGGTAAAGTGCGCTGGAACTACCAGTTCACCCACCACGACCTGTGGGACATGGACGTTGGCAGCCAGCCAACCCTGCTCGACATGAAAACCGCCGACGGCGTGAAACCGGCGCTGATCGCCCCGACCAAACAGGGCAGCCTGTACGTCCTCGACCGTCGTGACGGCACGCCGATCATTCCGATCAAGGAAATCCCGGTACCGCAAGGCGCCGTGAAAGGCGACCACACCGCACCGACCCAAGCGCGTTCGGATCTCAACCTGCTGGCCCCGGAACTGACCGAAAAAGCCATGTGGGGCGCGAGTCCGTTCGACCAGATGCTGTGCCGCATCCAGTTCAAAGAACTGCGTTATGAAGGCCAGTACACCCCGCCGTCGGAACAGGGCAGCCTGATCTACCCGGGTAACGTGGGTGTGTTCAACTGGGGCGGCGTTTCGGTCGATCCGGTTCGCCAAATGCTGTTCACCAGTCCGAACTACATGGCCTTCGTTTCGAAAATGGTGCCACGCGAGCAAGTCGCCGCCGGCAGCAAACGCGAAAGCGAAACCGCTGGCGTGCAACCGAACACTGGCGCGCCATACGCCGTGATCATGCACCCGTTCATGTCGCCACTCGGCGTACCGTGCCAGGCCCCGGCCTGGGGCTACGTTGCCGGTATCGACCTGACCACTAGCAAAGTCGTGTGGAAACGCAAAAACGGCACCAGCCGCGACAGCTCGCCAATCCCGATCGGCTTCACCTTGGGCGTGCCGAGCATGGGCGGCTCGATGGTCACGGCTGGCGGCGTAGGCTTCCTCAGCGGCACCCTCGACCAGTACCTGCGCGCGTACGACGTGAACAGCGGTAAAGAGCTGTGGAAATCGCGTCTGCCGGCGGGTGGTCAAGCGACCCCAATGACCTACACCGGCAAGGACGGCAAGCAATACGTGCTGCTCGTTGTCGGCGGTCACGGCTCGCTGGGCACTAAAATGGGCGATTACATCATTGCCTACAAACTGCCGGAATAAGCTTCAACGGCGGTAAAACAAAGGCGATGCCCCACAAGGGACATCGCCTTTTTTGTGCACCACATATCCATGTAGGAGCTGCCGAAGGCTGCGATCTTTTGACTTTGATTCTTAAAAGCCAGATCAAAAGATCGCAGCCTTCGGCAGCTCCTACAGGGTGGAATGGGTTGGCTGTGGGAAGTGTGCTCGTCCTACAAATGCTGGTGATTGTGCGGAGTTTTTCCCACAAGTCGCGTCGGTTGTGCCTCGGAAGTGGGGTGGATAGGCTCTGAGGGTCGCTGCAAATTCAGCGAACGGGCGTCGCGGCCCGATAACTGATGCATAATCGCCAACCTCACGGCACCTCGGTGCCTGTAGCTTGTGTCATGGCGGCTGTGCGCGGGATACCGTCCTTGGAGGTATGCCGATTTCTCAGTTATCGGTCCGCGAACCCGCGTACAGCTGCCACCTCAGATTGCGTCGCGGCAATCGAAGGCAGCTCCACTTTCACCAACTGAGTATTCACCATGATCAAACCAACACCCAATCCGCCCGCAGCGGACGACAACACCCCCTACGAATTCCCCGGCTCAAAAAGATTCCACGACGCCGCCGAACGCGCCCTCGACCACTACCTCAAACCCAACGCCTTAACCCTGCGCTTCCACAAACCCAGCACCATGTTCCAGGTCGCCCCGGATCAGGACAACGAAAGCCTGCTGGTACACGCCTGCGAATCCCTGGCCCAAGCCAGCCTCATGACCAGCGACATCGCCGCCTACATCGAACTGCCGCAGCGACGCACCATTCTAGCGATCCAGCAAATCATCATGCTCGCCGAACTCGCGGTGAACCGCGCACTGGATAACCACGAAATCCCCACCCAAAACTGACACCGACCTGTAGGAGCTGCCGAAGGCTGCGATATGTTGACTTTGGTTTTTAAAAGCCAGATCAAAAGATCGCAGCCTTCGGCAGCTCCTACAGGGTGAAATATGTTGGTTTGTGGGAAATGTGCTCGTCCTACCAATGCTGGTGATTGAACGGAGTTTTTCCCACAAGTCGCGTCGGTTGTGCCTCGGAAGTGGGGTGGATAGGCTCTGAGGGTCGCTGCAAATTCAGCGAACGGGCGTCGCGGCCCGAGCAGTTCATTCGATTTGATGCATAATCGCCGACCCAAACGGGAGCGCTCAGGTGCTTGTTGTTTGGTTTGATGGTGGCTGTGCGCGGGATACCTTCGGGTATGCCGAGATTGCCGAATGGCTCGGTCCGCGAACCTGCGTACAGCTGCCACCCTTTGTCGCGTCGCGGCGATTGAGAGTGACAGCCCCACTCATCATTCGGAGCTTCACCATGATTAAACCAACCCCCAATCCGCCCGCAGCGGACGACACCACCCCCTACGAATTCCCCGGCTCAAAAAGATTCCACGACGCCGCCGAACGCGCCCTCGACCACTACCTCAAACCCAACGCCCTAACCCTGCGCTTCCACAAACCCAGCACCATGTTCCAGGTCGCCCCCGACCAAGACAACGAAAGCCTGCTGGTACATGCCTGCGAATCCCTGGCCCAAGCCAGCCTCATGACCAGCGACATCGCCGCCTACATCGAACTGCCGCAGCGACGCACGATTCTGGCGATCCAGCAAATCATCATGCTCGCCGAACTCGCGGTAAACCGCGCACTGGATAACCACGAAATCCCCACCCAAAACTGACACCGACCTGTAGGAGCTGCCGAAGGCTGCGATCTTTTGATCTGGATTTTAAAAACCAAAGTCAAAAGATCGCAGCCTTCGGCAGCTCCTACATGTGAATCGAGTTCATCCGCCAGAACCAGGTCGGCTGGCAGGCCGCCATCGCGAGCAAGCTTTGCTCCTACAAAAGCAAGATCAAAAGATCGCAGCCTTCGGCAGCTCCTACATTTGAATCGAGGTCATCCGCCAGAACCAGGTCGGCTGTCAGGCCGCCATCGCTGGCAAGCCAGCTCCCACAGGAATTGAGTTCACCCAATAAATTTTCGCATCGCGCCCGCTCTTCACCACTCAACACGATGAGCGCAAGCTCGGGTGAAGCTTTTGATCTTGATCCACGAGCGACGTCGGAAGGCTGAGCGGAGGGATTGATCCGGGGGTCGGAGCGCAGCGACCGTTTGGCGCAGCCAAACACATCGAGAGGAGGTGCAGCGAAGCAAACCGTAGGCGATGCCCCCCGGATCAATCCCGCAGCGAAGGAACCCCGAGCCCCAGCGAGCGGGCCGAACGCAGGAGCAAAGCCTTTTCGGTTACCTTTTCGGCGTTTGGAAAAGGTGACTCGCCGTAAGGGCGAAACCTCA
>NZ_RWIL01000128.1:0-9139 GCF_009764635.1 Pseudomonas sp. PB103
AATGCGCCTGCAGTGATCAGGCCTTGTTTTTCGCCGGTAACCGACATGTACGCTGGTGTTGCCATGGGGTGCTCTCCTTGCGGAATAATTTAAGGTGCCCGGGAGGCGAAATCGCCCGGTGGGTGCCTGACTGTTATCAAGGACCATGCCAGCTTTTGCCAAGTCCCCGGCAGCCGGGGGTTAGACTGCTCTAGCCTGCTGCTTTGCAGTTTTTTGGCTGGCGAATCGGGGCAAAAGTGCGCAAGAAGTTGCGCAGTACTGCGCAACTTCTTGCGCACTCGTCTGCAGGCCACGTTGGACGTGGGCTGTAGAGGAATTGATGGGTGAAAAACGAAAACAAGTGCGCAACTTCTTGCGCACTATGGCCGTGTGCCATCATTCGGCAAATTGAAACGATTCGTCGTCGATCAAGGTCAATCACTGACATCTGTAAAAGTGCGTCTGACCTTTCCTCAAACCGAGTGAGACCGACATGAAAATTCTGATGGTTCTGACCTCCCACGATCAATTGGGCGACACCGGCAAGAAAACCGGCTTCTGGCTGGAGGAATTCGCCGCCCCGTATTACGTGTTCAAGGATGCTGGCGCACAACTGACGTTGGCGTCGCCCAAGGGCGGTCAGCCGCCACTGGACCCGAAAAGTGACGAGCCGGATGCGCAGACTGCTGCGACCGAGCGTTTTCGCAAGGATTCTGCCGCGCAGTCGGCGCTGGCTTCGACAGTCAAGCTGGAGACGGTGAAGGCTGCAGATTTCGACGCAGTGTTCTATCCGGGCGGCCACGGGCCGTTGTGGGATCTGGCCGAGGATCGCCATTCGATTGCGCTGATCGAAGCGTTTTACAACGCGGGCAAACCGGTGGCGGCGGTGTGTCATGCGCCGGGTGTGCTGCGCCATGCCAAAGGCGCCGATGGTCAGCCGCTGGTCAAGGGCAAGCAGGTGACCGGGTTTACCAACAGCGAGGAAGAGGCGGTGCAGTTGACGAATGTGGTGCCGTTTCTGGTCGAGGACGAGCTCAAGGCCAAGGGCGGGATATTCTCGAAAGGTGCGGATTGGTCGAGTTATACCCGCGAGGATGGTTTGCTGCTGACGGGGCAAAATCCGGCCTCGTCGGAAGAGACGGCGTTTGCGCTGCTTTCGAGATTGCGCTGAATAATCTCTGTGCTGAGGAGATTTGTGGTGATGGGATCAATCCCCTCACCACAGGGATATTTGTTGGTTTTCAGGTCAGTTGAGCAGACAGGGTTTTGGCGCACTCTTCGAGGGAGCGTTGCTGCGTTTCGGCGTACAAGCCCAGCTCATCAATGGTCGAGCGGCCCAGCGCCTGTTCGAAGGCCTGGCGGTTGGAGTGTTCGCCATAGTGGGTCTGCGCAGCGTCCCCAAGGTTTGACTGAAAAATCCCCGCCGCACTCACCGGCAGGAAATCTTCGTACACCAGCGGTTCAGCTTTCACGTAGCCATCGCGCAATAAATCTTCCAGCGACACCTCGCCCAGACTGCCTGCGGCCAGGCCTTTTTCCGTAACGAAATAGCGAAAATACGCCAGTCCTTGTTCACGCATGCCTTCGATGCTGTCAGGGAATTCGCCAAAGTGCTCAGCCATCAGCGCGTTGTAGCGTGCGGCGTTTGCTTCGTTGGGAAATGCGCCCAGCGCTTCGCGGGCGGCATTCAATAACAGGTCGTACAGCGCACGGCCCTTGGGCGTCAGCGCCGCGCCACGTTGTTCGATTTCACCGAAACGCGCGCTGTGGCTGCCACGGTTCTCACCTTGATAGACACCTTGATCGGTGAACGCGATCGGCTCGTCCAGTGCCTTGAAACTGGTCTGGCGCAGCAGGATGGGGAATTGTCGCCGTGGCGGACCTTCGATGACTGCTTTCGGCGTGATGCCATGGGCCGGCATCTGCTCCTGAACGCTGTCGATGTCCAGCGTGCGCGGCGTCAGGTGATTGATGTGCGGGCCTTTGAACGCCACCACGTCGGCGATCAAGCGGTGCTGGGCACTGAGCGTCTGGTATTGCGCGGCGGTGACGGTGGCGCTGTGGTGCCAGCGAAAAGTCTCCAGTGCCTGCAGGACAAATTCCCCGGCTTCGGTTTCATTCAGACCGCCGGCCGTTTCAGCCTGGGCGATCAGGCGCAGCGCTGCCGGGGTGAAGATCGACCGTTTGGCCAACACCGATTCAGCAAATGCGCGCAGTTGCGGATCTTCAATCAGCTCCAGACGCAACAGCGAGGTAAACACCCGGAACGGGCTGACCTGCAACGCCTGCTCATGCACGGCGCGAAACGCTGTGGAGTGCACCGGCACACCTGCCGGTGTCAGGTCGTAATAACCCACCGGTTGCATGCCCATCACCGCAAACAGACGGGCGAGGGTGGCGAGTTCGGTTGCGGTGCCGACGCGGATCGCACCATGGCGCTCCATGTCCAGCCGCTCGATTTCTCCCGTGCTGTGCAATTGCCGGGCGATCTGTGGCTCACGGTCGAGAACCTGGCGATTGGTCTGCTCCACCAGCGCCATCAGCGCGCCGTACAGCGGCACTTCTTCGCGGTACATGTCGGACATCGCTTTGGAGAAGCGTTGACGGATCAGGTCGGGGCTGACGAAAGGCTGCACGCTCATGAAAAAAATTCCTGCCACGGTCACGTATGGGATGGCGGAAAAGATCGCAGCCTTCGCCCACGCCGGCAAACGAAGAATCCTACGGACTTCATTCTGCCAACGACTGATCCACCAGTTCGATCCAGTGCATCACGGGCGTTCGTCCGGCGCTGGCCAGATGACTCTGGCACCCGATGTTGGAGGTGACGATCAATTGCGGCCCGCCGCTTTCCAGCGCATTGAGGCGGTTGTCGCGCAGTTGTCGGGCCAGCACCGGTTGCGTCAGCGAATAGGTGCCCGCCGAGCCGCAACACAAATGCCCGTCGGGCACGGCGATGAGGTTGAAGCCGATTCGGCTCAGCAGCGCTTCGACGGCGCCACCGAGTTTCAACGCGTGCTGCAAGGTACACGGGCAATGCACGGCGATGCGCCGTTCACTGGCGGCGCACACCTGTTCCAGCGGCTCGCGGGCGAGTATTTGCACCAGATCCAGGGTCATTTCGCTGATGCGCTGGGCTTTCGATGCGTAGGCCGGATCGTCCGCCAGCAAATGCCCGTAATCCTTGATGAACGCGCCACAGCCGCTGGCCGTTTGCACAATGGCCTCGGCGCCGTTTTGCAGGTGCGGCCACCAGGCGTCGATGTTCTGCCGAGCGCGGTCGAGGCCTTTGGCTTGCGCGTCGAGGTGATAATCGAGCGCACCGCAACAGCCAGCCTCGGCCAGTGGCGTGACGCTGATGCCCAGACGATCAAGAACACGCGCGGTCGCGTCATTGGTGTTCGGTGACAAACCGGGCTGCACGCAACCTTCGAGCAGCAATACCCGGCGCGCATGCCGAGGGGCGGGGCGAGAGCCGTTAGCCGGCAAGTGCTGCGGCAGTTTGCTTTCTATCAATCGTGGCAGCAGCGGCCGAAACGTGCTGCCGATGCGCAGCAAACCTTTGAACAACTGCGGATTCGGCGCCAACGCGCGTAAGCCTTCACGCAGCAGGCGCTGGGCGGCCGGGCGCGGCACCGCCTGATCGACCACCGCGCGGCCAATGTCGAGCAGGTTGTGGTAATCGACGCCGGACGGGCAGGTGGTTTCGCAATTGCGACACGACAGGCAGCGATCCAGATGCAGTTGGGTCTGCACAGTGGCCGGTGCGCCTTCGAGCACTTGCTTGATCAGATAGATGCGCCCGCGCGGGCCGTCGAGTTCGTCGCCGAGCAATAGATAGGTCGGGCACGTTGCGTTGCAAAAGCCGCAATGCACACAAGTGCGCAGGATCTTTTCCGCCTCGGCGGCACGGGGCAATTGGCGGGATTGCTCGCTGAGGGTGGTTTGCATGGCTATAACTCCGCGTACATCCGGCCGGGGTTGAACAGCCCTTGCGGGTCGAGTTGCGCCTTGAGTTGCCGGTGGTAGCGCAGCAGCGTCGCGGGCAATGGCTGAAACGGGTGCTCGCTCGCGCCGTGAGTGAAGCAGGTGGCATGGCCGCCGAAAGACTGGGCGAGGGTATGAATATCGTCGCTGGAGGATTTCAGCCAGCGTTGCGCACCCGCCCAGTCGATCAACTGCTCGCCGGGCAGATCCCGTGGCCCAAGATTGTTTGGCAGCGACAGGCGCCACAGCGGCAGGCCTTCATCGAAAAAGCTCAGGCGGTGCTCATTCAAATCGCGCCAGAACCGTGAATCGAGTGGCTCACCGCCGAGCCGTTGATGCGCCGCTGTGACAGAGCCTTCGCCGCCCTCAAGACGCAGATACAGGCTGTTGCCATCGTGGCACGCCGCGCTGATCGGCAACGGTTGCTGGCCCCACTCGGCCAGTTTGACCAGCGCCCGCGCGCAATCGATGTCCAGGCGAATGCTCAGGCACTGACGGGGTTTGGGCAGGACTTTCAACGAGACTTCGGTGAGCACGCCGAGGCAACCGAAGCTGCCGGCGAGCATTCGCGACAGGTCGTAACCGGCAACGTTTTTCATCACTTCACCGCCGAAACGCAAATGCTGGCCGAGACCGGTGATCACCCGTGTGCCGAGGACGAAATCGCGA
This sequence comes from Pseudomonas sp. PB103, assembly GCF_009764635.1. NCBI lineage: Bacteria > Pseudomonadati > Pseudomonadota > Gammaproteobacteria > Pseudomonadales > Pseudomonadaceae > Pseudomonas > Pseudomonas sp. PB103. The sequence goes on from NZ_RWIL01000128.1 coordinate 4,636, forward strand.
ACCGAACCCGACCATGGCCGGCGCGGCCCGGACAAACCCGTGGCGATCATGCCGCCGACCGTGGCGCCATCGGCAAACGACGGCGGCTCGCACGGCAACATCTGCCCGCTGGCGTCCAATGCCGCGAGCAGCTCTGACAGCGGCGTGCCGGCGCGCACGCTGACCACCAGTTCGGTCGGTTCATACCGGACGATGCCGCGATGGGTACGGAGGTCAAGCACTTCACCGGCCACCTCGCGGCCGAGGAACGCTTTGCTGTTACCGCCCTGGATCTTCAGCGGCGTGGCATTGGCCCGCGCCTCGTTGACCTGGTCGAGCAGGGCGTCGGCGGCATCGACGTCAGCCATCAGAAACGCTCCAGTTCGGGGAAGGGCAGTTGCCCGGCATGAATGTGCATGGCGCCGAACTCGGCGCAGCGGTGCAGGGTCGGGATGTTCTTGCCGGGGTTGAGCAAGCCCTGCGGATCGAAGGCGGCTTTTACCGCATGGAACAGGCTCAGTTCGTCGCTGTTGAACTGCGCGCACATCTGATTGATTTTCTCCCGTCCCACGCCGTGCTCGCCGGTAATGCTGCCACCCACCTGCACGCACAACTCAAGAATCTTGCCGCCCAAGGCTTCGGCGCGCTGCAGTTCGCCCGGTTGGTTGGCGTCGAACAGAATCAGCGGGTGCATGTTGCCGTCACCGGCATGGAACACATTGGCCACGCGCAAACCGTATTCCTCACCGAGGCGAGCGATGCCTTGCAGGACGCCGGGCAATTCGCGGCGCGGGATGGTGCCGTCCATGCAGTAATAGTCCGGCGACAGACGCCCGATGGCCGGGAAGGCGTTTTTGCGACCGGCCCAGAAGCGCACGCGCTCGGCCTCGTCGCGAGCCTGGCGCACTTCAGTGGCGCCGGCGAGGTTCATCACTTCGCGTACCCGCTGGCAATCATCGTGGACATCGGCTTCGACGCCATCGAGTTCGCACAGCAGAATCGCCTCGGCATCGACCGGGTAACCGGCGTGGATAAAGTCTTCGGCGGCACGGATGGCGAGGTTGTCCATCATCTCCAGGCCACCGGGAATGATCCCGGCGGCGATGATTTCGGCGACCGCGCGGCCAGCCTTTTCCACCGAATCGAAACTGGCCAGCAGCACTTTTGCCACCTGCGGTTTGGGCAGCAGTTTGACCGTGACTTCGGTGATGATCCCCAGCAACCCTTCGGAACCGGTGAACAACGCCAGCAAATCGAAACCTGCTGAATCGAGGGCGTCGGAACCCAGCGTCAGGCGTTCGCCTTCGATGGTCAGCACTTCGATTTTCAGCAGGTTGTGCACGGTCAGGCCGTATTTGAGGCAATGCACGCCGCCGGCGTTTTCCGCGACGTTGCCGCCAATCGAGCAGGCGATTTGCGACGATGGGTCCGGCGCGTAATACAGCCCGAAAGCGGCCGCCGCCTGGGAGATCGCCAGGTTGCGCACGCCCGGCTGGACCCGCGCGGTGCGGGCGGCGGGGTCGATGTGCAGAATATTGTTGAAGCGCGCCATCACCAGCAGCAGGCCTTGTTCCAGCGGCAAGGCGCCGCCGGACAGTCCGGTGCCGGCACCACGGGCGACCACCGGGACGTGGTGCTGGTGGCAGAGCGTGAGCAGGATTTGCACTTGCTCCAGCCGCCGGGGCAGGGCGACCAGCATCGGTGTGGTGCGGTAGGCGGAGAGGCCGTCGCATTCGTAGGGTTTGAGTTCCTCCTCGCGCCAGAGGATGTCGAGATCCGGGAGGGCCTGCTGCAGGGTTTTCAACAGTTCGGCTTTGTTTACCTGCGGCAATGGGCCGTCGAGGCGTTCGTCATACAAAATGTTCATTTCACCCCCAAAATCCTGACCACTGAATTCTGTCCCTGTAGGAGCTGCCGAAGGCTGCGATCTTTTGATCTTAAAAGCACAATCAAAAGATCGCCGCCTTCGGCAGCTCCTACAGGGGATTCAGGTCAGCGTTGGTTGCCGAGGAACTGCCGGTATAACCGCGCGGTGTTCGACGGTTGTTCGACCATCGGCATGTGCCCGACGTGATCCCATACATCGACCTGCAGATTAGCGATGCCCTTGCTCCAGACCGGTACGCTGCTGACGTCGATCAAGCGATCCTTGCGTCCCCACAACAACAGCGCCGGGCATTTGATTTCAGCCAGTTTCGGCTCCATCGGCGGGCTGGCGCGGAAGTCGCGGAAGATTTCTTCCAGTTCATCACGCTGCTGTTCGTAGCGCTGCGCAATGGCGTCCAGCACCAGGCTCGGCACCCACGGTGGCGACTCCATGGTCATTGCGTAAAACTGGCGAAACTCCTCGCGGGAATTGATCAGGAACGGGTTATGCCCGCGCGCCAGATGACGCTCCATGTCACTGACTTCGGGGGCCGTGACGCCCGCCGGGTCGATCAGCGCCACCGAGGCAATCCGCTCCGGATACGTCGCCGCCAGCCATGCCGCGATGTAACCGCCCATGGAGTTGCCGATCACATGGACTTTCTCCACGCCACACACGTCGAGCAACTGGATCATGCGCTTGGCCTGCAGCGGGATGTCATAGCCACCGCCGGCCTTGAAGCCGGTTTCGCCATGGCCGGGCAGGTCCGGAATGATCACCCGGTACTGGCGGACGAAATGGCGGGCGCAGCGCAGCCACAGGTTCTTGTCGGCGCTGTAGCCGTGCAGCATCAGAATCGCGCTCGACGCTTCATAAGGCCCGCCTTGCCAGGTCGAAACACTCAGCTCGGCGATCGGCACTTCGATCTTGTGCAATTTGTACAACTTGGCTTCGATGGCCATGTTCAGGTCATACAACCAATGGCCGACCGCTGGGTAACTCAACCAGCTCCAGGCCACGAAAACCGCGAGGGCGACAAACAGCAAAAGCATCGACGTCTTCCTTTTACGTGTTCAGGACAGAATGTGGTCGGCCGGTTTCAGCGCCCGGGTCAACCGGTAATAGCTGAAACTGAAGCCGGGAAACATCGCGATCACATGACCGCTCTTGCTTTGATACCAACTGTGGCAGCCGCCGGACTTCCACACCGTGCGTTCCATCTCCCGGTGGATCATTGCAGTGTAGGTACGTTCCGCCTCGCGACGCACTTCGATGCTGCGCAGGCCCTGGATTTTGAGGGTGCGAATGCAGTCGATGATGTAGTTCATCTGCGATTCGATGATGAACAGCGCCGAGGTGTGGCCAATTCCGGTGTTGGGCCCGGTGACGATAAACAGGTTGGGGAAGTCCGGCAGGCTGGTGCCGAGGTAGGCGCGCGGGTACTCGGCCCAGACCTCTCTGAGCTGCACGGCGTTTTTTCCGCTGACCGGGTAGGAAATTACCCCGTCGGTGGCGTCGTAACCGGTCGACCAGATAATCAGATCAACCTCCAGGTGTTGCCCGTCCTGCGTATTGATCCCGCTTTCATCGATTGAGGCGATGCCTTGCTCGCGGGTGTGCAGCGTCACATTGGGTCGGGTCAGCGCCGGGTAATAGGTGTTGGAGAGCAACACCCGTTTGCAGCCAATGGTGAAGTCGGGCGTTAGTTTTTCCCGCAGCAGCGGGTCGTGTACCTGACGTTCAAGCAAGCGCAAGGCCTGACGCTGAACCATACGGATCGCCGGTTTCGAATACTTGAACGCGATCACCCGGGTTTCGAATTGCCAGTAGATCAGCCAGCGCAACAGCTTGTAAGCCGGTTTCAATCCGAGCAGCCAGCGCTGGAACCGCCCGAAGACGCGATCAGCACGCGGCAACACCCAGTGCGGCGTGCGCTGAAACACATGCAGTTGCTCGACCTGCGGCGCAATCGTCGGAATCACCTGCACGGCGCTGGCGCCGCTGCCCACGATGGCCACACGTTTACCGCGGTAGTCGTAGCTGTGATCCCAATTGTTTGTATGAAATGTCTTGCCCTGAAAGCGATCCTGCCCGGGGATTTGTGGGATGACCGGCTGGCTCAACGGCCCGCTGGCATTGATGACGAATTGCGCATGGAAAGTGCCTTTGCTGGCGGTGTGCACGGTCCAGCGCTTTTCTGTGTCATCCCACTCGATGCGTTCGACATCGGCCTGCAACTCTACGCGCTCACGCAGGCCGAACTGCTCGATCACCTGCTCGGTATAACGTTGCAGTTCAGCTTGTGCGGCGAACATCTGCGACCAGCGATAGGGCGCAAACGATAGTGAATACAGGGGCGACGGCACGTCGACCGCCGCACCGGGGTAGGTGTTCTGGCACCAGGTGCCGCCGAAGAAATCCCTTCGCTCCAACAGGCGAAAATCATCGATCCCGGCCTTGAGCAAATTAACCGCCGCGCATTGGCCGCCAAAGCCGCTGCCGATAATCAACACTTGGTAAGTCTGCATGGGCCTCCTTATAGTTTTTTTTTCGTTTTGCTCCTTTCATGTATAGCCAAATATTCGCTCGGCGGGGATGTAGGAGCTGACGAGTGAAACGAGGCTGCGATCTTTTGATCTTTTTTTTCAGAATCAAGAT
>NZ_RWIL01000129.1:0-16241 GCF_009764635.1 Pseudomonas sp. PB103
AATGCGCCTGCAGTGATCAGGCCTTGTTTTTCGCCGGTAACCGACATGTACGCTGGTGTTGCCATGGGGTGCTCTCCTTGCGGAATAATTTAAGGTGCCCGGGAGGCGAAATCGCCCGGTGGGTGCCAAAAACATATCAAGGACCGTGCCAGCTTTTGCCAAGTCCCCGGCAGCCGGGGGTTAGACCGCTCTAGCCTACGGCTTTGCAGTTTTTTGGCAGGCGAAACAGGGTAAAAGTGCGCAAGAAGTTGCGCAGTACTGCGCAACTTCTTGCGCACTCGTCTGTAGGCCACGTTGGACGTGGGCTGTAGAGGAATTGATGGGTGAAAAACGAAAACAAGTGCGCAACTTCTTGCGCACAATGGCTCGTGGCTATCATCGCGAATAAACCGTTCGTTCAAAAATGACCGATCCAGCGCCCCTTTCTACCATTCCGTCACTGGCCAGTTGACCTTCGCTTGCTGGAAAGTCCCAAGCCAGAGCCCGTGCCGGTTTAGCCGCGGCGGGTGCGAGGGTTAAAAAGCGTCTTATAAATGAAACACCGCCCTCGGCTATACTCCCCGCATTTCGACCTAGGCACGAGGAATCACTGTGAAGAACTGGACGTTGCGCCAACGCATTTTGGCGAGCTTTGCGGTGATTATCGCCATCATGTTGCTGATGGTGGTGCTGTCGTACTCGCGACTGTTGAAGATCGAAGCCAGTGAAAACAGTGTCCGCGACGATGCGATTCCCGGTGTCTATTACAGCTCGATGATTCGTGGTGCCTGGGTCGACAGCTATCTGCAGACTCAGGAATTGCTCGGCCTCAAGGAAGGTCAGGGCATCAGCAGCGAAGACGCTGCCGAGTACAAATCCTTTGAGAACCGTCTGCAGGAGCAGATGGAGAATTACCGCAAGACCATGGCGACCGACGAGGACCGTAGCGAATTCGCCGCCTTCGTGAAGTACCACGATAACTACATGCAGATTCAGGACGCGGTGCTTGATTTGCACAAGCGCAATCTGGAAGCCGATGCGGTGAAGCTGTTCCACGAGAAGCTCACGCCGGCGTGGTACAGCGGTCGTACGAAACTCAACGACATCATCGGCGAAAACAAGAAAGTTGCCGATCAGGCCATGGCCAATATCGACGATGCCGTGGCCGCCGCCAAAGTCAGCATGTTCGTTTCCCTGCTGGTTGCGGTCTTGGCTGCCGGTCTCTGCGGTTTGCTGTTGATGCGCGCAATCATGGCGCCGATGAACCGCATCGTGAAGATCCTCGAAACCATGCGCACCGGCGACCTCAGTTCGCGCCTGAACCTCGACCGCAAGGACGAATTCGGCGCCGTCGAAACCGGCTTCAACGACATGATGACCGAGCTGACCTCGCTGGTGTCCCAGGCCCAGCGCTCGTCGGTGCAAGTGACCACGTCGGTCACCGAAATCGCTGCCACCTCCAAGCAACAACAAGCCACCGCTACCGAAACTGCTGCGACCACCACTGAGATCGGCGCGACCTCCCGCGAGATTGCTGCCACCTCGCGCGATCTGGTGCGCACCATGACCGAAGTATCGACCGCCGCCGATCAGGCTTCGGTACTCGCCGGTTCCGGCCAGCAAGGCCTGGCGCGCATGGAAGACACCATGCACTCGGTGATGGGTGCCGCCGATCTGGTCAACGCCAAACTGGCCATTCTCAATGAGAAGGCCGGCAACATTAATCAGGTGGTGGTGACCATCGTCAAAGTCGCCGACCAGACCAACCTGCTCTCGCTCAACGCCGCGATCGAAGCGGAGAAGGCCGGTGAGTACGGTCGCGGCTTTGCCGTGGTCGCCACCGAAGTGCGACGTCTGGCGGATCAGACCGCTGTCGCCACCTATGACATCGAACAAATGGTTCGCGAGATTCAGTCGGCGGTATCGGCCGGTGTGATGGGCATGGACAAATTCTCCGAAGAAGTGCGCCGCGGCATGTCCGAAGTGCAGCAGGTCGGCGAGCAGCTGTCACAGATCATCCATCAAGTGCAGGCGCTGGCGCCGCGGGTGTTGATGGTCAATGAAGGCATGCAGGCCCAGGCCACTGGCGCCGAGCAGATCAACCATGCGCTGGTGCAGTTGGGCGATGCCAGCAGCCAGACCGTCGAGTCGCTGCGTCAGGCCAGTTTCGCCATCGACGAACTGAGCCAGGTGGCCGTCGGGCTGCGCAGCGGCGTTTCGCGATTCAAAGTCTGATGAGCGACATCATCGCCAAACGCGGTGCCGCGCCCGTGACGAAGCCGGCGCTGTTCCTGCTGTTTCGCATCGGCAGCGAGCGTTACGCCTTGCGCGCCACCGAAGTAGCGGAAGTGCTGCCGCGCCTGCCGTTGAAAGCGATTGCCCGCGCGCCCCAATGGGTCGCCGGAGTGTTCGCCTATCGCGGCGCGGTGGTGCCAGTGATCGACCTCAGCGCGCTGACGTTCGGCCAATCGGCCGAGGCGCGCACCAGCACGCGGCTGGTGCTGGTGAACTACCGCCCGGACGCCACGCAAGCGGCGCAATGGCTCGGGCTGATCCTCGAACAGGCCACCGATACCCTGCGCTGTCATCCGCAGGAATTTCAGCCTTACGGTCTCGATAACCGTGAGGCGCCGTACCTCGGCCCGGTGCGCGAAGATGCGCAGGGGCTGGTGCAATGGGTGCGGGTCAATGACTTGCTCGATGAGTCCGTGCGTACTCTATTGTTCCCCACTCCACCGCTGGACCCGGCGCAGCTTGAGGCGCAGCCATGAGCAACGATCAGCGCTTTTTCGACTTCCTCAAGGAACGCATCGGCCTTGATGTGACCTCGGTTGGCCCGGCGATCATCGAGCGCGCGGTGCGGCAGCGCACGACGCTCTCGCAGGCCGCGCATGCCGATGAGTATTGGCAACTGCTGCAAGGCTCGCGCGATGAACAGCAAGCGCTGATCGAAGCAGTGATCGTCCCGGAAACCTGGTTTTTCCGTTACCCGGAATCGTTCGCCACCCTGGGCAAACTGGCGCGAAATCGCCTCGACGAGCTGAATAACATGCGTGCCTTGCGCATTCTCAGCCTGCCGTGTTCCACCGGCGAAGAACCCTATTCGATTGCCATGGCGTTGCTCGATGCCGGGCTCAAGCCGCATCAGTTCAAGGTCGATGGCATGGACGTCAGCCCGCTGTCCGTGGAAAAGGCGCGGCGGGCGCTGTACGGCAAGAACTCGTTTCGCGGCCAGGATCTGGACTATCGCGAACGGCATTTCAGCGCCGAGCAGGACGGCCATCGGGTCAATGAAAATGTCCGTGAGCAGGTGCGTCTGCAAGTCGGCAATGTGCTTGATCCGGCGTTGCTGGCCAGCGAGCCCGCGTTCGATTTTGTGTTCTGCCGCAACCTGTTGATTTATTTCGATCAGCCCACGCAGAAGCAAGTGTTCGAAGTGCTCAAACGCCTGACGCATGTCGACGGCGTGCTGTTTATCGGCCCCGCCGAGGGCAGTCTGCTCGGGCGTCTGGGCATGCGTTCGATCGGCATCCCGCAGTCTTTTGCGTTCAGTCGTCATAGCGATCCGCATCCCGAGCCGCTGCCGACGCCAAAACCTGTCACGTTGCCGATCAGCCCAGCGCCACGCAGCCCTTCGCCACCTCCGGTGCGCAATCGGCCGTTCAGCGCAGTAACGCCACTGCCGATCACCCGCAACAGCGCGAACCCGGACGCGGCAGCATTGCTGGCGAACATTGCCGCGCTGGCCAACGAAGGTAAAAGCGCCGAAGCACGCGCCGCGTGTGAACAGTATTTGCGCAGCCATGAGCCCGTGGCTCAGGTGTTTTACTGGCTCGGCCTGCTCAGCGATGTCGCCGGGCTGACCCTTGAAGCCCAGGGTTTCTACCGCAAGGCGCTGTACCTTGAACCGCAACACCCTGAAGCGTTGATGCACCTGGCCGCGTTGCTGCAGGCTCAGGGCGACAGCGCCGGTGCCAGACGATTGCAGGAGCGCGCTGCCCGCAGCGGCCGCACCGCCGACAGTGAGCGTAAACGATGATCGCGTCCGACACCTTGAACGTCACCCACGAAGACGCCCGGGCCATCGACGATTGCTGGAACCGTATCGGCATTCACGGCGACAAGTCCTGCCCGCTGCTCGAAGAACATATTCATTGCCGCAATTGCTCGGTGTATTCCGCCGCCGCCACGCGTCTGCTTGACCGTTATTCGTTGCAGCAGGATGAGCGCGACCCGGTGGCCAGCGCCGTCGAAACGGATGTGAAAACCCGTTCGCTGCTGATGTTTCGCCTCGGTGAAGAATGGCTGGGGCTGGCCACGCGCAGTCTGGTCGAGGTCGCGCCGCTGCAGGCCATTCATTCCCTGCCGCATCAGCGTTCGCGGGCCTTGCTCGGCGTGGCCAATGTGCGCGGCGCGCTGGTGGCGTGTCTGTCGCTGGTTGAATTGCTTGATCTGGACGGCAGCGCTGCACCGGCCAGCAGCGGGCGAATCATGCCGCGCATGTTGATCATCGCCGCCCATGGCGGGCCGGTGGTGGTGCCGGTGGATGAGGTCGACGGCATACATGCCATCGACGAGCGCATCCTTGATGCCGCCTCGCAATCCGGTGAGCAAGCCAGTGCCAAATTCACCCGTGGCGTTTTGCAGTTTCGCGGTCGCAGCCTGCGTTGGCTGGATGAAGAACAGTTGTTGTCCGCCGTGACCCGGAGCCTTACATGACCCCCGAGCAAATGCGCGACGCCTCCTTGCTGGAGCTGTTCAGCCTCGAAGCCGAAGCGCAGACCCAAGTGCTCAGCGCCGGGCTGCTGGCGCTGGAACGCAATCCGACCCAGGCCGATCAACTCGAATCGTGCATGCGTGCGGCGCATTCGCTCAAGGGCGCGGCGCGGATCGTTGGCATCGACAGCGGTGTCAGCGTCGCGCATGTGATGGAAGATTGCCTGGTCAGTGCGCAGGAAGGGCGGTTGTTGCTGCGCCCGGAACACATCGACGCGTTGTTGCAGGGCACCGATTTGCTGATGCGCATCGCCACCCCTGGCAGTGCGCCGCAGCCGAGCGATATCGAAACGTACGTCGCGTTGATGGGGCGCCTGCTCGATCCATCAGCGCCGCCCGTGCCCGTGGCGGCACCGGTCATGGCCGAGTTGCAGCTTGAAGCGCCGCCCGCGTCTTCTATAGACGTGCCGGTCGAACCTTCCGAGCAGCCACCGTCACGCAAAGGCAAACGTACTACCGAAGGCGGCGAACGCGTTCTTCGCGTTACCGCTGAGCGCCTCAACAGCCTGCTCGATCTGTCGAGTAAATCGCTGGTGGAAACCCAGCGGCTCAAGCCGCATCTGGCAACCATGCAGCGCCTCAAGCGCATGCAGAACAACGGCCTGCGCGCACTGGAAAACCTCAACGTGCACCTCAAGGAACACGCGCTGAGCCTTGAGGCGCTGGAAGCGCTGGAAGATGCACGGCGCTTGCTCGCCGAGTCGCAACAACTACTGAGCGAGAAAAACGCCGAGCTCGACGAGTTCGCCTGGCAGGCCAGCCAGCGCGCGCAGGTGCTTTACGACACCGCATTGGCCTGCCGCATGCGGCCGTTCGCCGACGTGCTCAGCGGCCAAGTGCGCATGGTCCGGGACCTCGGTCGCAGCCTCGGCAAACAGGTGCGCCTGGAGGTCGAAGGCGAGAAGACTCAAGTCGATCGTGACGTGCTGGAGAAGCTCGAAGCGCCACTGACCCATTTGCTGCGCAACGCGGTCGATCACGGCATCGAAACCCCGGAGCAGCGTTTGCTCAAGGGTAAGCCGGAAGAAGGCCTGATCCGCCTGCGCGCTTCGCACCAGGCCGGTTTGCTGGTGCTGGAGCTGAGCGATGACGGCAATGGCGTTGATCTGGAAAAGGTCCGCCGCAGCATCGTCGAGCGGCAGTTGTCCCCAGCGGAAACGGCGGCGCAGTTAAGCGAAGAAGAATTGCTGACGTTCCTGTTCCTGCCCGGTTTCAGCCTGCGCGATACGGTCACTGAAGTGTCCGGTCGCGGCGTCGGGCTCGATGCTGTGCAACACATGGTTCGGCAACTGCGCGGCGCCGTGGAGCTGGAGCAGACGGCGGGCGAGGGCAGTCGTTTCCATCTCGAAGTGCCGCTGACTTTGTCAGTGGTGCGCAGTCTGGTGGTGGAAGTCGGTGAAGAAGCCTATGCCTTCCCGCTGGCGCACATCGAACGCATGTGCGATCTGGCCCCAGAAGACATTGTCCAGGTCGAAGGTCGTCAGCATTTCTGGCACGAAGGTCAGCATGTCGGCCTGGTCGCGGCCAGCCAGTTGCTCAACCGCCCGGCCAGTCAGAACAGTGGCGAAACCCTCAAGGTCGTGGTGATCCGCGAGCGTGATGCCGTCTACGGCGTGGCAGTCGAGCGCTTCATCGGTGAGCGCACGCTGGTGGTCTTGCCACTCGACGAACGTCTGGGCAAAGTGCAGGACATCTCCGCCGGGGCCTTGCTCGACGACGGTTCGGTGGTGTTGATTGTCGATGTCGAAGACATGCTGCGGTCGGTGGACAAATTGCTCAATACCGGTCGCCTCGAGCGCATCGCCCGTCACGGCAATCAAGCCGCCGAGGCCGCGCGCAAGCGGGTGCTGGTGGTCGACGACTCGCTGACCGTGCGCGAGTTGCAACGCAAGCTGCTGCTCAACCGTGGCTACGACGTCGCGGTGGCGGTGGACGGCATGGACGGTTGGAACGCATTGCGTTCGGAGGACTTCGATTTGCTGATCACCGACATCGACATGCCGCGCATGGACGGCATCGAACTGGTCACCCTGTTGCGCCGCGACAACCGCCTGCAATCGCTGCCGGTGATGGTCGTCTCGTACAAGGATCGTGAAGAGGATCGCCGCCGTGGCCTGGACGCCGGGGCGGACTATTATTTAGCCAAAGCCAGTTTTCATGACGACGCCCTGCTCGACGCAGTGGTCGAGCTCATCGGAGGAGCGCGGGCATGAAGATCGCAATCGTCAACGACATGCCAATGGCGGTGGAGGCCCTGCGTCGTGCATTGGCTTTCGAGCCGGCGCATCAGGTGGTCTGGGTCGCCCGCAATGGCGCCGAGGCGGTGCAACTGTGCGCCGAAAACACCCCGGATCTGATCCTCATGGATTTGATCATGCCGGTGATGGACGGCGTCGAAGCCACTCGCCGGATCATGGCCGAAACCCCGTGCGCCATCGTCATCGTAACCGTCGACCGCCAGCAGAACGTCCATCGCGTCTTCGAAGCCATGGGCCACGGCGCGCTGGATGTGGTCGACACCCCGGCCCTCGGTGCCGGCGACGCACGGGAAGCCGCCGCGCCGTTGCTGCGCAAGATCCTCAATATTGGCTGGCTGATCGGCGACAAGGCACCGCGCTCGCGCCCGGCACCGACACCGCAGCGCAGCTCGGGCTCGCGCCAGCGACTGGTGGCGATCGGTTCATCGGCGGGCGGCCCGGCAGCGCTGGAAGTGTTGCTCAAAGGCCTGCCCCGGGATTTCTCGGCGGCGATTGTGCTGGTGCAGCACGTCGATCAGGTCTTTGCCGCCGGCATGGCCGAATGGCTGGCCAGTGCCAGCGGCCTGGATGTACGTCTGGCCCGCGAAGGCGAGCCGCCGCAAGCTGGCGCGGTGCTGCTGGCCGGCACCAACCATCATATTCGTCTACTCAAGAACGGCACGCTGGCCTACACCGCCGAGCCGGTCAATGAGATCTACCGGCCCTCCATCGACGTGTTTTTCGAAAGTGTCGCCAGTTACTGGAACGGTGATGCGGTCGGGGTTTTATTGACCGGGATGGGGCGCGACGGCGCGCAAGGGCTTAAGCTCATGCGCCAACAGGGTTACCTGACCATCGCGCAGGATCAGCAGAGCAGTGCGGTGTATGGCATGCCCAAGGCCGCCGCTGCGATCGATGCCGCCGTAGAAATTCGCCCCTTGGAAAAGATAGCGCCACGATTGCTGGAGATTTTCCCCAAATGAACCGACTTATCCGCAATCCTGGACCGCGCAGTACTCAGGTGACCGCCCATGAATGACTTACAGATCGACGACATTAAAACCGACGAAAACGCCGCCATGGTGTTGTTGGTGGACGATCAGGCGATGATCGGCGAGGCCGTGCGCCGTGGGCTGTCGAACGAAGAGAACATCGACTTCCACTTCTGCTCGGACCCGCATCAGGCCATTGCGCAAGCGGTGCGGATCAAGCCGACGGTGATCCTCCAGGATCTGGTGATGCCCGGCCTCGACGGCCTGAGCCTGGTGCGCGAATACCGCAATCACCCGGCGACCAAGGACATCCCGATCATCGTCCTGTCGACCAAGGAAGACCCGTTGATCAAGAGCGCGGCGTTCTCGGCCGGGGCCAACGATTATCTGGTGAAACTGCCGGACACCATCGAACTGGTGGCGCGCATCCGTTATCACTCGCGCTCGTACATGACGTTGCTGCAGCGGGATGCGGCGTACCGCGCGCTGCGGGTCAGTCAGCAGCAGTTGCTCGACACCAATCTGGTGCTGCAACGACTGATGAACTCCGATGGCCTCACCGGGTTGTCCAATCGCCGCCACTTCGATGAGTACCTGGAGCTGGAGTGGCGCCGTTCGCTGCGCGATCAGAGTCAGTTGTCGTTGTTGATGATCGATGTTGATTACTTCAAGTCCTACAACGACAGTTTTGGCCACGTTGAGGGGGATGAGGCGTTGCGCAAAGTGGCCACGGCGATTCGTGATGCCAGTGCGCGGCCGTCGGACTTGCCGGCGCGTTACGGCGGCGAAGAATTTGCGCTGGTGCTGCCGAACACCTCGCCGGGTGGTGCGCGGTTGGTCGCGGAGAAGCTGCGCCAGACCGTGGCCTCGCTGAAAATCCCGCACAACACCCCGGCGGATGGCGCGAGCCTGACCATCAGCATCGGCCTGGCAACCATGGTGCCGCAGTCGGGCAGCGATTGCCGCCTGCTGATCTCGGCCGCAGACCGGGGCCTGTACCTGGCCAAAAACAATGGCCGCAACCAGGTCGGCATCGAATAACCACCGCAATCCCCTGTAGGAGCTGCCGCAGGCTGCGATCTTTTGACCTGTTTTTAAAATCAAAGTCAAAAGATCGCAGCCTTCGGCAGCTCCTACAGGTGAAGTGTGTCAAGTGAATCACCCCCACAGCCGCCAGACGGGCTGCCGTCACAGCCTGTTTACGGTATACTCGCCGGCTTTCAAAAGTTCGCCAACGAGTGCTGCCCGTCATGGAAATCAACCCGATCCTGAACACCATCAAGGACCTGTCCGAGCGCTCCGAAACTATTCGGGGGTATCTTTGACTACGATCAAAAGCATGAGCGTCTGACTGAGGTCAATCGCGAGCTTGAAGATCCGAGTGTCTGGAACAAACCTGAATACGCCCAGGAGCTGGGCCGCGAGCGTTCGGCGCTGGCGCAGATCGTCGACACCCTCGATGAACTGAACGCCGGCCTGGCCGATTGCCGCGATCTGCTGGACATGGCCGTCGAAGAAAACGACGAAGGCGCAGTGGGCGATGTCGTCGCCGAGCTGGCCCGTCTCGAGGAAAATCTGGCCAAGCTGGAATTCCGCCGCATGTTCAGCCATGAAATGGACCCGAACAACGCCTACCTGGACATCCAGGCCGGTTCCGGCGGCACCGAAGCCCAGGACTGGGCCAACATCCTCCTGCGCATGTACCTGCGCTGGGCGGATAAGCGCGGTTTCGACGCCACGATCATGGAACTGTCGGCCGGTGAAGTCGCCGGTATCAAAGGCGCGACCGTACACATCAAGGGCGAATACGCCTTTGGCTGGCTGCGTACCGAGATCGGCGTACACCGCTTGGTGCGCAAGAGCCCGTTCGACTCCGGCAACCGTCGCCACACCTCGTTCTCCGCCGTTTTCGTCTCACCAGAGATCGACGACAAGGTGGAAATCGAAATCAACCCGGCAGACTTGCGGATCGACACCTATCGTTCCTCGGGTGCCGGTGGTCAGCACGTAAACACCACCGACTCGGCCGTACGTATCACTCACGTACCGACCAACACCGTGGTCAGCTGCCAGAACGAACGTTCCCAGCACGCCAACAAAGACACCGCCATGAAAATGCTGCGGGCCAAGTTGTACGAGCAGGAAATGCAGAAACGCAACGCCGCGTCGCAAGCGCTGGAAGACACCAAGTCCGACATCGGCTGGGGTCACCAGATTCGCTCGTACGTGCTCGATGCGTCGCGGATCAAGGATCTGCGCACCAACATCGAACGCAGCGACTGCGACAAGGTACTCGACGGCGACATCGACGAATACCTGTATGCCAGCCTGAAATCAGGGCTGTAAGGCCTGCTCTGCAGTGGTCGCGGTAACACGCGACCCTGTAGGAGCAAGGCTTGCCCGCGAACCCCGGCGCCACGCCGGGGGTAACGAACCTGTGATGGAATATCTAAAGACATGAGCGACCAACAACTCGACCCGCAAGCCCTGCAACAGGAAGAAAACTCCCTGATCGCCCTGCGCAAGGAAAAGCTGGCTGCCGAGCGCGCCAAGGGCAACGCCTTCCCGAACGACTTCCGCCGCGAAAACTACTGCGAAGATCTGCAGAAGAAATACGCGGACAAGACCAAGGAAGAGCTGGCAGAGGCTGCAATCCCGGTCAAGGTTGCCGGTCGCATCATGCTCAACCGTGGCTCGTTCATGGTGATCCAGGACATGACCGGTCGCATCCAGGTCTACGTCAACCGTAAAACTCTGTCGGAAGACACCCTGGCCGCGGTGAAAACCTGGGACATGGGCGACATCATTGCCGCCGAAGGCATCCTGGCGCGTTCCGGCAAGGGCGACCTGTACGTTGAAATGACCCACGTACGTCTGCTGACCAAATCGCTGCGTCCGCTGCCGGACAAGCACCACGGCCTGACCGACACCGAACAGCGCTACCGTCAGCGTTACGTTGACCTGATCGTCAACGACGAAGTGCGCCAGACCTTCCGTGTGCGTTCGCAAGTGATCGCGCACATCCGCAGCTTCCTGATGAAGCGCGACTTCCTCGAAGTCGAAACGCCGATGCTGCAGACCATTCCTGGCGGCGCCGCAGCCAAGCCGTTTGAAACCCACCACAATGCGCTGGACATGGAAATGTTCCTGCGTATCGCCCCGGAGCTGTACCTGAAGCGTCTGGTGGTTGGTGGTTTTGAAAAGGTTTTCGAGATCAACCGCAACTTCCGTAACGAAGGCGTTTCGACTCGTCACAACCCTGAGTTCACCATGTTGGAGTTCTATCAGGCGTACGCCGATTACGAAGACAACATGGACCTGACCGAAGAACTGTTCCGTGAACTGGCGCAGCTGGTTCTGGGCAGCACCGACGTGCCGTACGGCGACAAGGTGTTCCACTTCGGCGAGCCGTTCGTACGCCTGTCGGTGTTCGACTCGATCCTCAAGTACAACCCTGAGCTGACTGCCGATGATCTGAACGACATCGACAAGGCCCGCGCCATCGCCAAGAAGGCCGGTGCCAAGGTGCTGGGCTTCGAAGGTCTGGGCAAACTGCAGGTGATGATTTTCGAAGAGCTGGTCGAGCACAAGCTGGAACAGCCGCACTTCATCACTCAATACCCGTTCGAAGTGTCGCCGCTGGCCCGTCGCAACGACGACAACCCGAACGTCACTGACCGTTTCGAACTGTTCATCGGTGGCCGTGAAATCGCCAACGCCTACTCCGAGTTGAACGACGCGGAAGACCAGGCCGAGCGCTTCATGGCGCAGGTGGCCGACAAGGACGCCGGCGACGACGAAGCCATGCACTACGACGCCGACTTCGTTCGCGCGCTGGAGTACGGCATGCCGCCAACGGCGGGTGAAGGCATCGGCATCGACCGACTGGTGATGTTGCTGACCAACTCGCCGTCGATCCGCGATGTGATCCTGTTCCCGCACATGCGACCGCAAGCGTAAACGTTTCAGTTAAAAAGCCGCCTAAAACAGGCGGCTTTTTATTGCCTGTCTGGTACAAATGTATCAATTGGTTAATTTCGCAATAGCAGAGGAAGTTCTGTCGTGATGGGTGCAATAGCTCAAGAGGGTGCAGCGGGTATCGCCACTGCGGTCGCTGAAAGTGTTCAGTACCAGGGTCGCAAGGCCAGCCGACAGGGCAGTGAGCAGCGTCGACAGGACATTCTCGACGCCGCAATGCGCATTGTCGTGCGCGACGGCGTACGTGCGGTGCGTCACCGGGCAGTGGCCGCCGAGGCCGGTGTGCCGCTGTCGGCGACGACCTACTACTTCAAGGACATCGATGACCTGCTCACCGATACCTTCGCTCAATACGTTGAACGCAGCGCGGCGTACATGGCCAAGTTGTGGGTCAACAATGAAGGTTTGCTGCGCGAAATGGTCGTCAGTGGCGACGGCAGTCCCGAGTCGCGCTCGCAACTGGCTGACGATATTGCGCGGTTGATGGCTGACTACGTGCATCGGCAATTGGTTAACCGCCGCGAGCATTTGATGGCCGAGCAGGCTTTCCGTCAGGAAGCGCTGCTCAACCCGCGCCTGGCGATTCTGGTGCGTTCGCATCAGCAGATTCTGCTGCAGGGCACCTGCCAGTTGTTTCAGGTGCTGGGCTCGCGCGAACCGCAACAGGATGCCAAGGTGTTGACGGCGATTATCGGACGGATGGAATATCAGGGCCTGCTCAACGAAGCCGAGCCTTTGGCCGAAGAAGACATGCTCGGCATTCTGACGCGCTACATGCACCTGGTGCTCGCATCGGTCTGAACTGCGCTGATCGTTCCTCACGCTCTGCGTGGGAATGCCGCCCGGGACGCTCCGCGTCCCTTGCCGACATGACGCAGAGCGTCAGTGGATGCATTCCCACGCAGAGCGTGGGAACGATCGATCACCATGAGGGCGGCGAATGTTCATAGGGAGTATCGAATGAAAGCCTGGCGTGGCGTGCTGATCGCCTTGTCGTTCCTGCTGCTCAGTGGCTGTCTGGTGACGTTCAAGGAACCGCTGGCCGCCAGTGAGCCGGCGCCCAAGGGCCTGCTCGGCAAATGGTCGAGCACCAATGCCTGGGGTGAGCCGATGAACCTTGAGCTGACGCGCCTGGGCAATGATCGCTATCAGGCGGTCACGTATTTCAAAGCCAAACCCCGCGAGCGCGAAGCCTATCCGTTCACCGTCTCGCGCCACGGCAGCCGCTGGTACCTGTCGGCGAAAGTCCCGGCGCAGTACGGCGGCCACTTCACCATCGCCGGTTTCGAACTCACCGATAAACACGAATTGGTGGTCTACAACCTCGATCTCGAACAGATCAATCAAGCGATCAAGCAAAAAGCCCTCGACGGTCAGGCCTTCCAGACCGACGATGGCGACGGTGTGCAAGTCGACAGCAACCTCGACAAGGTCTTTGCTTACCTCGACGATCCGGCCAATTCCGATGTTTTCGTCGAAGCCGTGCGCTACCAGCGCCAGGCCCGCGCCCAATAATTCATCACGTCAGGTTTTCTACAGGAGTTTCGGGTGGACGATTACCAGCAGACGATACGCATGTTGTCCGACCGCATTGTGCTGGCCCAAACGCCGATTCGCGTGCTCGACGCGGTCAAGTGGGACGAGAACATCCGCAAGGGTTTTCTCAAGGCCAAAGGCAAGGAAATGCCGGCGATCGACCGCGACTACTACCTCAATCGACCACTGAGTTTCGATTCGAGCAAGGTCAAACTGGAATTCCAGAACATCGAGCGCGACATCACCCGCCAGCTCGGCCAGTTCAACCCGGTCGGGCAGATCATGCGGCGCATGTGCAAGGAGTACCGCATGGTCGTGCGCATGCTCGAAGCGCGCGGCACCGAGGATTTCGGCCTGATCTCGCAAGAGTTGTATGGCGCCGCGTCCGATGCGTTCCACGCCGGCGACCCGACCCTGGCCGACCTTGGCCTGATGATGTCCGACTACCTCAACAACATCGATGGCCGTGGCGACTTGAAGGATGAGCCGAAAACCCTCACCGCCAAAGACGCCGTGCACCTGCTGCAGACGCGTCTGAACAAGGTTTTTGGCGAGGCCGAGGAAACCATTCGCGTGTTCGAGTCCGACGGCATCGTTGCCGACGCGGCGGCGGGCGCCGACTACATCAAGATCCGCACCGACGCGATGTTCAACGATCGCGACGTGCGCGCGCTGGAAGTCCACGAAGGGCTGGTACATGTGGGCACCACGCTTAACGGCCTGAACCAGCCGATCTGCACCTTCCTGTCGAAAGGCCCGCCGTCGTCGACGGTAACGCAGGAAGGCCTGGCGATTCTGATGGAGATCATCACCTTCGCCTCTTATCCGAGCCGCCTGCGCAAACTGACTAACCGTACCCGCGCCATTCACATGGTCGAGGAGGGCGCCGACTTCTTGCAGGTGTTCGAGTTCTTCCGCGAGCAGGGTTTCGAGATGGCGGAAAGTTACGGCAACGCCAGTCGAGTGTTCCGTGGATCGACGCCGACGGGGCTGCCATTTACTAAAGACTTGTCCTATCTCAAGGGCTTTATCATGGTTTACAACTACATTCAGTTGGCCGTGCGTAAGGGCAAGCTTGAGCAGATCCCGCTGTTGTTCTGCGGCAAGACCACGCTGGAAGACATGCGTACCTTGCGCCAGTTGGTGGATGAAGGATTGGTGGTGGCACCGAAATATCTGCCGGATCAGTTCCGCGATTTGAATGCGTTGTCGGCGTGGATGTGCTTCTCCAACTTCCTCAATCACTTGAGCCTGGACCGGATCGAAGCCGACTACTCCAACATCCTTTGAGCAACTGATATTCCCTGTGGGAGCTGGCTTGCCAGCGATTGCAATCTGTCAGTCAATATTGATGCTGGCTGATCCGCCGCCATCGCTGGCAAGCCAGCTCCCACAGGGTTATTCGTTGTTCCCTGAATCGTTTTGCCAATTTCCTTTGCGAGGTTTCACCGGATGAGAATCCTCGGCATTTTCTGCCTGCTCCTGACCCTCGGCGGTTGCAGCTCTTTGTTGTTCTACCCAGAGCCCGGTCAAATATTCACCCCGGAAAAAGCCAAGCTCGAATTCCGCACCGTCACGCTGGTCACCGCCGATGGCCTGAAGCTCAACGCCTGGTGGCTACCGGCCAAACCCGGTGTCGAGATCAAAGGCACCGTCCTGCACCTGCACGGCAACGGCGGCAATTTGCCGATGCACCTCGGTGGCAGTTGGTGGTTGCCGAAAAACGGCTATCAAGTGTTGCTGGTGGACTACCGCGGTTATGGCTTGTCCGAGGGCGAACCGAGTTTGCCGGCGATCTATCAGGACATCGACGCCGCGTTCGCCTGGCTCGACAAGGCGCCGGAAGTCAAAGGCAAACCGCTGGTGCTGCTCGGCCAGAGCCTTGGCGGTTCGATGGCAGTGCATTGGCTGGTGCAACATCCGGAGCGGCAGAAGCAACTGAAAGCGCTGGTGCTCGATGGCGTGCCCGCCAGCTATCGCAGCGTCGGCCAATATGCGCTGAGCACCGCGTGGCTGACCTGGCCATTCCAGGTGCCGCTGTCGTGGCTGGTGCCGGACGGCGACAGCGCGATCAACTCGATGCCGCTGCTCAACGGTGTGCCCAAGCTGATCTTCCACAGTCTCGACGATCCGCTGGTGCCGCTTTCCAACGGCATCCGTCTGTATCAAGCTGCGCCGCCCCCGCGTGTGCTGCAACTGACTCGCGGCGGCCATGTGCAAACCTTCGGCGACCCGGTGTGGCGCCAGGTGATGCTGCGCTACCTCGACGATCCCGAGCATTTCAACGGCCTGCGCCGTCTCGGCGAAATCCCCAATTACCCGACACCCCCGAATTCTGAAGATGAGAGTCCGCAATGACTGAAGAACGCAACGCCATCCCGCTGATCATCACCGGTATCTGCAGCATCCTCGGCACCGTCGGGGCGCTGTGGTACTACGGCTACCTGCACTTCGCCAAACCCGAGGATGCGCTGCTGCTCAACGAATTCACCATGCTCAAGACTGTGCCGGGCGAAGACTACAAAGTCTCGCTCGACCCGGCGCCGCAAGTGGCGCAGTGCATCGATGGCGTGCTCGTGTTGTTTGATACCGAGCAGAAGGGCCTGACGGGCGTACTGATCAATGCGCAGAAAAAAGCCGTGCGCTGCATGGGCGAAGAGACCCCGCAAAAACTCCAGCCATAAACGCAAAAGATCGCAGCCTTCGGCAGCTCCTACAGGAAACGCATTCCAATGTAGGAGCT